>JARRPX010000001.1 GCA_037382465.1 Anaerolineales bacterium
GATTTCGAAAACCCGGTCGACGCCGTTGGCGTCGATGAACGGCGCACCTTCTCCGATGATTATGGCGTCATCCGTTATGTCCAAATCGCCGGTGGCCGCGGCGTCCTCCATCGTTCCGGGGATCGATAGATCGTACAACCCGGCCGGAAGACGAATTGTCTGCGTGCCAGAGCAGACGTTGGAACCGATGACGGCTTCCCGCAGCGAGCAGTCGCCGTCACAAGTTCCATCGTTGGTGTCGTTGAATTTCGTGACGATAAATTCCGAAGCGCAGTACGAGGGATCGCACCCTTGTAAGGCGAGTGCCAGGAAAATGACGGCGAAGATGAAGAAGATGGGTGTACGCTCCTTGATACTCATGATGTTCTCCTCCTGATACGTGCCAGACACCGCGCGATGAGATCGCGTATCGGGCGTAGACGATCGAGTGTTATTTCATATCTGAAACGCAGAGCGCATGATTTTTGTGACAGGACATCATCAGCTTATCACGAGTGCATCGACTTTAACAAACCATTCCTGGATAGTGAAAGTTCGTCCAGGAATGGTTAATCTCGCGTTTGTCCGCACTCCGAAACCGGTCTGGTTTCAGCGTTCGCAGCTCTTCACGATGACGGACGCCTTCGGCGACGCGCCGCCCTCGTTGAACGCCACCACTTCGTAGGTGTAAGGACCGCCGAAGGGCGGCTCATCCACGAAATTCGTCGAGTTCGCCGGCAGCGTCGCCAGGAGCACCCCATCCCGATAAACTTTGTAACCGCTTTCGTTGTTGGCCATATCGATCCATGCCAGGGTCACCTGATACAGCTTGGGATCGCAGATCCAGTCCGCGACGTGCAATTGTGCAGGTGCATCCGGGGGTTCTGGAAGGATCTCGACTTCGATGGTCACGTAGGCTTCTTCCTCCCCTCCAGGTGAAAGCACCAGCAGCACGTAGGTCGTAGTCTGTTCGGGGCAGATCTGTCGTGCGCCCAGCGCGTCGACCGGTTCGCCGTCCAGAAATACTTCGTCGGCGTTTTCCACCTGCCAGTGCAGCTTCGTGCATTCGCCTTCCTCGAGCAGATAGCGGTCGGCGTTGAAGTTGATCGAAGCCGGGATGGGCGCGGGGGTCGGCGTGGGCGTTGGTACTTCTGTCGGGACGGGCGTCGGTGTGATGCCCTCCATTTCGACCGCCCCGCGATCGCAGCCGGCGCCTTGTGGGCGTGAAACGCCGCGTTGATCCTGTGCGGTGCACTTATCGGGATCGCCCGAGTCGATCGCCGGACTGCCCGGACTGAGCAAATGGGTGAGGCTGTTGCCGCCATTGAGGCCCAGAGGCGCCAGCAGCGGATTGGTATCGACCAGATCGCTCGATTCGATGAAGCCGCAGCTGTTCTCGTTTTCGACGTTATAGCCATTCGAACTCGGCGCGATGGGGCCGGTGCAGTTCCCCTCCGCATGGTAGGCAAGGATGCTGCTGCGGATGGTGTATTCTCCGGCGCTGATGTTGTGAATGCCGTCGGCGTTGTTTTGCGCCACCGTAGCGAATTCCAGAACCAAATTGCCGGCGTTGTAAATTCCGGACCCTCCATCGGTATGCGGCGGGACGATCATGTTGGAGCTGATGGTCACATTGCGTAGGAACAAGAGCGCATCGACGTCGTTGTAGGCGCCGCCGCCAAGTCCACCGGTTCCACCGGCGCCCATGGCACTGTTATTGTTGATCCCCGTGCGGTAGAGATGAGTCATGCCCTGGTTGTAAACTGCTCCACCGTGGCGTCCGTTGTTATTTGTGAACCAGACATCATAGAGGATGGAAGTGCCGTTTGGCGTCGTGAACAATCCACCGCCGTCCATGACGCTTACATTTTCTTCGAAGGTGGCGAGGTTGATTTCCAGATCGCCGGAGTTGTAAATCCCCGCTCCGGTTTCGGTGGAGTCGTTGAGGCGGATAGTGGCGTCGTCCAACGCTGCCGTTGCGGCCATGTTGTTCCACAGCCCGCCGCCGTGGCCATTGGCGACGTTTCCTGCCAGCGTGAGATTGGTTGCCTCCAATGTGGCCGTGGCGAAGTTGTGAATTCCCGCGCCGTGGTCGGCGACATTCGAGAATACCTGTGTGTCGTACATGGTCAGGATGCCGGTCTCGTTGAAGATGCCGCCGCCGGCTGATGCGCCACCCCCTCCCGGAGGTACCACGGCCATGTTGTCGTGAATCGACAGGCCGTAGAGGGTTAACGTGCCGTGATTGAGGATGCCTGCTCCCAATTGTTCCTCCCCGTCGATGACCATGATGTGGTCCATCACCACGACTGCCGGACTGAAGATCTCAAAGACTCGATCCGAGTGAAAGCCATGTACGGATGGGGCGCCTGTGCCGATTATGGTCACGTCGTCGGTGATGTCCAGGTCACCGGTGGCGGCAAGATCCTCTCCGGATCCAACGAGCGTTAAGGTGTAGCCATCAGCGGGTAGATGAATGGTTTGGTGTCCCGGGCAGGCGTTGGCGTTGATAATTGCCTCCCGCAGGGAACAGTCGGCGTCGCAAACCCCGTCGTTGGTGTCGTCCGGTTTGGTGACGATGTAGTCCGTCACGCCGCAGAGCGGAGGCGGGGAGCAACCCTGAACGACGAAGGCGAGACATAGAATTCCAAAGAGAACAAAGAACGGTGAAAGTTGTCGTAATCTCATCGAATCCTTCCTTGATAGTTAGTAGGAATGCTGCGAAGCGATCTCGCACGTGTGACCATGGTGCTGCGCGAGATCGAAGCTTCTCGTGACTGTAACGCTGGCATCATTGGATTTGTGACAAGATACCATCAACCATCCCGGTGCGCTACACGGCACGTAGAATGATCACGCGGGTGAGAGATTTCCAATGGGGATCAAGACGTCGTTGATGTGGGTCGGTCCCGCGCGCACAAAAAGGCCGGTGCAACCTGCTGTTGCACCGGCCATCGCCCCCTCAGACCTGCTTATCTTTGAATTTGATTTTCGGCTTGCGCTTTCTCGGCGAAGGAAGCTTCGCCGAGGATGCTTGCGAGACCAGGCGTCCGATCACGGCCGGCACGAACAACAGCGCCAGCAGAACGGCAAGAGCGGTCAAGAACATGCTCCAACTGGCCGGATCGCCCACTTCCGGTACCAATCCGCCCGGATTGTAGGCCGCGGCTTCCGTTGTTGCGTTCGTCTCCGCCAGCGAAACGGTGAGTTGACGCGTCAACCCGTCACGCAGCTCGCCCGGTGAAGTGTAGGTGATGGCGTACTCACTCTGCATCACGCGCGCGTAGCGTTGGTATAGGCGGGTCAACCCGGCCGGGTCATTGGCGTAGGCGTATTCACCCCCGGCGCGATTCGCCAGCTCGATCAAAGCGGGTTCGTCTATGCCGGCCAATGTGGCACTCTGATCTTCCGGATTGCCCAGTCCAATCGTGGATATCGAGAGACCGGAAGGGCCGATGCGTGCGATCACGTTGCCCAGGTCGTTCTGGCTGACGTTGTCCATGCCGTCCGTCAAGACGATGATCGCTTTCCGTCCGGGGATCGGATCCAACACGTCGGTCGCCTCGACCAGGGCGTCGTACATCGCCGTATCTTTATCGGCGACCAGACTGTCGATCGCCGTTTTTAACTGGTCGACGTCCGCGGTGAGTGGCTGTGCGTAGGTGATTTCTGTGTTGAAACTCATCAACCCCGTCTGGTCGCCGGGGCGCATTTGGTCGACGTACGCCTTGGCGGCCTCTTTCGCCGTGTCCAACTTGTTCGCGCTGTACATGCTGCCGCTCACATCCATGACCAGCATCGTGGTGAGCGAATCGATCACCGCCGCGTTGCCCTGCATCTGATCCGGTTGGATCGTCACGCCGTTCTCCTGGATCAGCAGGCGGCTGGGGTCGATGCCCACCGGTTCACCTGCTTCGTCTGTTACGGAGATGTACACGGTGACGGAGGGAAATTGAGACGTGTCGATCTGCGTGATGATCACCAGCGGTTCCGCCTGGTCCTGTGCCCATGCCGGCGAAATCAGCGTTGCCGCCAGCAGGAGCGTCACGATCCCGATCGAAAGGCTTTTTCTTCCAGATGACATCTTCTCACCTCCGCTCGTGATACTTGAGTGACGTGTTGCCCATGCGGATCGTTTGCCCGTTCCCCAGCTGCGTGCGCTCGATCTTCCGGCTGTTGACGTACGTGCCGCTCAGGCTCATGTCTTTCAATGTGAAATGGGATCCTCCGCCGATCAACATCGCATGCTGCGGATCGACGTCCGGATCCGGTAAAGCGATTTCCGATTTGAGCGGGCTGCTGCCGATGATCGCCGTCGGTCCCCCATCGGGGAGGAACTTATCGAGGATGAACGTGTTTCCTTTGAGCTTTCCGCTGGTCACTTCCAACCAGGCTCGTGAAAGCAGAACGACGATCAGGGCGATCAGCGCACCGATGAATGCGCCCAGCAGCACGAGGCCGGTGGCCTTTCCGGAGGTGAGATCTTCTCCCCAGAAGTTGACCGTTTCGAGCAGCGTTCCGCCGATGAAGCCGCCCAGGGCTCCGCCGATTGCGCCTTTCCACATCTGCGAGCCGCCGGTGACTCCTTCCGCTAGGCCGATCAACATGCCGAAGAATCCCCAGCCGATGCCGCGGCCGATTCCGCCGGCGCCGACGATTTGAAAGATCGCTTCAGCGATGGGAAGCCCGATTCCCCCGGCGATCAAGCCAACGATGCCGCCGTACAACCCGGCGCGCAAGGCGCGCAGCGGACTCATCGTAACCAGCTCCTCGGCCGCTCCCAGCGGCACGCCGAGGCAAATCCCGAGGAGCCCCCCGACGACCACGTCGCTGAGATAAATGCTGCGGCTGAACGAGAGCCCCAGTATGTTACTCAGTTGCCAGCCAACGAGGCCGCCGATGGCGCCGAGGACGGCATAATAATATGCTCTCATCCTTCTACTCATTATCTTCATCTCCATCTTCGGCCGGCTGATCTTCCGCCCGACTCATATTGCGCCAATCCACGACGCTTTCTTTGCCGTCGTCGAGGATTTCGCAAAACCCAAAATAGCGATTGGGATCGAGGTGGCCATCCTCCTGGCGAATGAAAAACCCACCGATCGTTGTATGGGGTTCGAGCACCAGGGCGACCTGCCAGGGTTCACTGAAAAAGTGATCGTGGATGAAAAGGTCGTAGTGCGAGAGAAAGATCCCCATTTTCGGGTGGGTGTGGTACCAGCCGACGAGTTGTTTTCCGGGAAAGCGCTCCTCGAGGTCTTCGTTCATGGCCACCAGGGTGTCCTGTGTGAACGTCAGAAAAGCGCTTCCTTGCCGCGTGAAGCGAGCCGGGATTACCCCCTCAATCAGAACGAATTGTTCTTCCGTCCGGGCGTCTACGTGCCAACTGCCCACCAAACCGCCGCCGACTTCGTTCTCGAGGTCGATCCTGCTGTGTTCTGTGAACTGGATGAAAGCCGCCGAGGTGACAAAAACACCAACCAGTGGCTTCGTGCCGTCCTCGAAGTGAGGATGCCAACAGCGCATCACGATCGTCCTCCGGGACACCCGCAGCCTCTAAAGTTTCCTCCTCCTGCAACTCGCGGCCCAGCGCTTTGCTGTCGAGGCGATAGCCCATCGGCCGGCCATCCGGGCCAACCGTGGGCAACTCCAACGATGTCGTCAGTTCGGGGAGTAATTCCTTCACGATGACGTCGTCGGGAACCTCGGCGGTTCGTGTGCCACCAGCCGGTAAGACGAGGGTTACGGGAATGTCTGCCATTTCACTTCCTCCTTGCCAAATTTTTGGTTTCGTTTCTTGCATGCGATCGCAGTGCACACACAAATCGAATCGGTGTCTCTTTACTTCAATTTCACGCGTTTCTCTTTTTTGATCTTCGGCTTCTTCTTGATTTTCGGTTTCTTGTGGATCTTCGCTTTCTTGCCCTGCTTGTCATCGCCCAGTTTCACCCGCTCCGGCCGCAGCAGCTCGCGATTGTCGACGGGGAATGCATTGGGGTGTTTTGCACGGTAGGCCCGGCACCAGCGAGCGGCTTCCGGGTCCCAGGGAAATGGCGGTTTGGTGGGATCGTCGTGGAAATTCTTGTACTGCAGCATTTCGCCCAGCATGATGATCAAACGATCCAGAGAGCGCGCCGCCGTCCACCAGGCCGCATCGATGCACACGCTTCCGTTGATGTGATTGATGTTGGGATGCCATATCGGCGTGAGCCATTTAAGGCCCGGCCAGCGTTGGGGATATTGATTGTGGAGATACACTTCCACCTGGTGATGTTCGCCGAATTTCGGCTCGCCGCGCTTATTAACCGCAACGATACTCTTGCAGCGAAAAGTAACGATGTATCGCTCTGGGGGTACGCCCTTGTGAACGGACTGCGCCTCGAAGCTGATCAGCGACGTGCGTCCCTGCAGTTCGCGCATCCGCTCGTAATCGCCGCGCAAGCGGCGCATGCGGGGACTTTGGTCGAGCGAGACTTTACCCGCGGTGATGTCCGTCGTGACGATCAAACGATCCTCTTCCGGAACTTTCGCATCAGAAAGGGTCTCGTCTTCTTGCAGTTCGCGCCCCAATGCTTTGCTGTCCAGGCGATAGCCCATGGGGCGGCCGTCCGGCCCGACCGTCGGCAGTTCGAGAAGCGCGACCAACTCGGCCAACAAATCTCTTACTGCGACGTCATCCGGAACTTCCGCCGTTCGTGCGCCGCCGCTGGGCAAAACGATCGTTACTGTGATATCTGGCATCGGGTATCCTTTCTGGTATCACCGCGAGAGATCAACTGTTGTGATGGGGCACCTGGCACGTCCCCGTGACGCCCCAGCAATCTGCATGATGCAGCGTGTGGCAAGTTGTGCATTCCACGACCCCACGGGGGTCGTTGGGATCGACATGTTCGAGACAATACGGGCAGCGGTGATCCACTTTCGTAGCCAAGTGGATCGAGGCGCTGATGCTTCTATTCCGCCCGCGACTTTTAACGCCGGCAGATCGAGGCGGCGATTTTCGAACCTTTGCACGCCCACCCATGTGTGTCCGCGCGGATGTCGCCGGCATACTCATCGCCATTGCACGCTTCGAGGCGACTCTGGCGTTTCCGCGTTGATTCCCTCGACGATGCACGGTTCGTCCCATCGTTGGCGCGTAGCTGCTGGCCTGCGACGAGGTCCTGCGGTCTCTGCGCCTCTGGTTCCATGCGCTGACCGCCGGCCAGGCCGCCAATGCCCCAAATGCAAAGCGCTGCAGTCCGTCCCAATCCGGCTCCAGCGAGGTGCGATCGATGAGATTCATGCCCAAAAGACCGCGGCTGAGCCATCCCATGAAGATCAATCCCGTGCACAGCCCGAACAACGCCACCAACCAGCGCAGTGCTGCGCTGCGACGAGGCAGTGAAAAACGAGCGGCCAAGCCGGCTGCCAATCCCATCCCCACGTCACTCGCGATCGTGAGCACGACGGGCTCGATCGCCTTGTTGAGTATGTATACGACGGAGAATCCCAGGCCGGCCGCGATCGATGCGCTGCCGGTCACGGCCACACCGCTGTACAAGGGAGTGCGGGAGGATGAACGAATACCTGACATCATGGCGTGGGTTTGTGCACTCACGGGATCCTCATTCATGCAAACGCACTCGGCCGCGAGCTGCGTTTTCCGCTACAGAATCTGTTGTACGCTCGTCCGTCGAGGGAATGTCCCCGCCGAGTTTGATGGCGGATCGCTCGAAGTGCCGGAAGTGGAGCGTTTCCGGCAGGTCTCCAGTCAACTCATAGAAACGGTATTCCTGCCCGTTGTGGGAGCGGATCACGTGCAGCGGCGGAACGCCCAGCGTAACCAGGGTGCGGTGCAGGAATGGCTCGTCTCCTGTAATCACGTGGGTCATCTCGACGCGCCGGACCAGGCCGCAGCCGGGGCAATGCGCCGCATCGAAGCTGACCTCCGAGATCGGCCGCATCACCTCCTCGATCGTCTCACATTTGCGGCACTCGAGTGCGAGCACCAATTCCTGATCGAGTTCGATGATCGCATCGGGTCCGAGATCGCCGCGTGCGATCTGCAGCAATTCCATGAGAGTCGTGTCTTCGGCGCGCTTGTTCAGCTCCACGATCTCCCCGTATGTCCAATGACTTTCGCAGTCCTCGCGCCGAACGTAGCTGGTGGTGTGCATCGTGTTGGTCATGCCGTTGAAATGCACCACTTTTCCGGGTTCGACGGGAATGTCGTGAATGAGTTTCAAGGCTTCCTGCGCCTGCATGCCACCGATGATCGAGGCGATCGTCGGCGTCGTGGGCACCTTGCCCAGAAGGATGTTGGCGCGAGCCAGGAGCGGGCAGGAATAACGCATGGATATCTCCCTGCGCGCTTGCTCCGTCAGGGTGCATTCAAAACATGCCCCCTCCTCTGGCACAAACACGCGCACCAATCCGAGCAATTCCTGGATCGCGCCGTCCACCCAGGGCTTCCCCAGCCAGTGACAGAAACGATTCACGGCCAGCCGAGCCTCGCGGTTATCGAGGCAGCCGATAATGGCGTCCATGCGGCGGAACACACCCAGGCCGACCTGCGTGCGAACGTCGCCGTTCAAATACTGTATCTGAATGTCGGGATTGAGTTCCCGCAAGCGGGCGGCCGCAATCTCCGCCTTCGGACGGTCGTTGTCGCGCTCGCGGAAAAGCACGGAGCGGGAGAGATTCGCCGCCTCGATGACGTCGAAGTCGAGGATGAACAGATGCCCGACTCCCATCAGGGCGAGATTCTTGGCGACCTCGTTCCCCAGGGCGCCCGCGCCGACGATCATCACTTTCGCTTCTTTGACTTTGTCGCGCTCCCACCAGGAGATGAAGTCAAAGGTGCCCAGTCGATCCTGGCGCAGATTGGGAATCCGCAGCGGTGCGTCCGTGCTGGCGCTGACGCGAATCGGCCGCGGGCTGTCCGTCGAGTCTTCGGAGGAATTGCGTTTATCCGGATCGGGATCCGGGTCCGCGACAGCCTCACTGAGGCGCACGCCGCGCACGCGATGAACGAGGGCCAATTCCGTCGCCTGGGCATAATTGCTGCGGTCGAGCGGCCGCACGAACGAGCCGACTCCTTGCTTGACCTCGATCAAACGCGTTTCAGAAAGCGATTTCAGCGCCTCGCGCAGCGTCGCCCGGCTGACGTTAAGTTGTTTGATCAGGTTGCGCTCCGAAGGGAGCTTGTCCCCGGGTTTCAACTCCCCATCCAATATGGAGGCCGCCAATCGACCGGCCACAACTTGAGCCAAGGTTGGGTGTGTAACGGGGTGGATTTTCATAGTTCCGCCCTTCCAGGATATGACTGGTTATCTGGTCTGACCACCATACCAGAGGAGCATAGTGGAGTCAACCCCCCGCAGAGTACTATTTCATCAAGTGCCGGTTTTCGGGTCAGACTTGCATCTGTTCGATTGGCCGTCAGTCGTGCTACACTGTAGCAGCCTCTTGAATGTGCCTACGGAGGAATTGACCGCCGTCGAACCTGAATACAAGGAATTTCAAAAACAGAGAAGTCGCGGGTTGTGGAGAGAAAACTGCGACATCGCCCGTGGGCGAAGCGACCGAACCTGTAGAACTCGTGGACGATGGTCGCCCGCTGGCGCCCAGTGTGATCGGGCAGGATCCTCCTTTGGGAGAGGAAACCCAGCTCGATGCCGATCTCGAAATATTCTTCGATCAAGCGATGGACGCCGAGGCAACGACGTCCGCCTTTAAATTGATCGGCCCGGGCGGCGAGGCCGTCGTCGGGCAGGTTAGCTGGCCGGACGAGAGTACCTTGCGTTTCGATCCCCGGGATGAACTGCTTCCCGATACGACCTACGAGGCGGTTGTGGGAATCGGCGCGACCAGCGCCGAAGGTGTTCCCCTCGCGGCGGAACGCAGCGTTCTCTTCAGCACCATCACCAGCCTTCAGGTCACGCAGGTATTTCCTGCAGACGGCACGGCCGACGTCGAATCGAGCAGCCTGATCACGGCGATGTTCAACCGCCCCGTGGTTCCGCTGGTGACGTCCGAAGACCAGGCGACGCTGGTGCAGCCGCTGTCGATTTCTCCCCCGGTGGAGGGAGAGGGTGAATGGTTGAACACCTCGATCTACGTCTTCCGCCCGGACGAACCGCTCGTCGGGAACACCACCTATACCGTGTCCGTCGCCGCCGGATTGCGCGACGTCACTGGTTCAGCTGCCAGCCAATTGGCGCAAGCCGTCTCGTGGCAGTTCACCACGCAAGCGCCGACCATCGAGCGCATCGCCATTCCCGATCTGATCACGCGGCCACCGGAATATTACGTCGATGTTCCCCTGAACGCCACGTTTTCCATCCGCTTCCGACAGCCGATGGAACAGGAAAGCACAAATGCTGCCTTCGCCTTGCGATCCAACGACGGCCGTCAGGTGGCTGGCCGTCTCGAATGGGACGAAAAAAGCCTGGAGATGATTTTCACGCCCAATCACTTGCTGGAATTCGGCAAGGAATACAGCCTCAACCTGAGCAGCAGCGCGAAAGCGCTGGAAGGAGGTACATTAAAGGACGGCCTCATCTGGCACTTCTACACCGTATTTTCGCCGGCGATCGTGAGCGTTACACCCGCCAATGGGCAGGTTCAGAACTATTATTCCGACCAATTAACGATCGAATTTGCTTCCCCAATGGATAAGAAGAGTCTGGCGAATCGAGTGCAGGTGACCCCGCGCATTGAAGGTGAGCTCGATTGGAGCTACTTCAATCGCAGGATGACGATTTTCGGGTTTGCGCCTTCCACCTCCTACCAGGTGCGGATTCTCCCCGGCATGGCCGACCCATATGGCAATGTCATCTCTGAGGGCATGACGGTCAATTTCATCACCGCCGCCCGGACGCCTTCCGCTTACCTGCAGACACCGGGCGAGTACACACTTCTTCGGGCGCAGGGCGATCACGAGATCTATCTGCGCTACGTAAATGTCAACACGGTTCAATTCTCCCTGTATCCGCTGGACATTAAAAATCTCCTTGGTTTCAGGGCGGAGAATACCGCGACGATCGATTACCGCCCGTTCCCTGGCAGCCTAGAGAATTCCTGGTCGGCAACGCTGACTGGCCCGCGCGACGAATTCAATCTCGAGAAGATCGAGCTGCGGGACGCCGAAGGTCAGCCGTTGTCCCCTGGGATGTATTTCCTGGGGATGACCACTGCAGATGTTACGTACACATCGCAATGGCTCGACGCCCGCATCCTGATCGTCGCCACCGAGAACATGACCGTAAAAACCACCCTGTCCGATGCGCTGCTCTGGCTTACGGATCTCGAGAGCGGGGAACCGGTCGAAAATGTTCAGGTTACAGCGTATGAGTATGAGGAAACCTATGGGCCCATCGGTGGTGCGAAAACCGATGAAGACGGCCTGGCTACGATCGAACTCCCGGTTCCTGAGGAACGCTACGTCGAACGTTTCTATGTCGCACAGGGACAGGGGCACTTCGCCTTCGGGCAAAACTACATGGGTATCGATGTCTACCCAGGCGATTACGGCATCTACACCAATTATTATCTAAAACCCGACCAACCATCCGTCTACATCTATACCGATCGTCCGCTCTACCGCCCGGGACATACCGTTTACTTCAAGGGCATCGTGCGCATGAACGACGACCTCGACTACAGTCTTCCCTCGGAAAAGCAAGTTGAGGTCACGATCAGCAACTACGACGAGACGATCTACGAGGCCACTCTCCCCATTTCGTCTTTTGGCAGCTTCAACGGTGACTTGACCCTGGACAGCGAAGCCGCATTGGGCTACTACACGATTCGCGCTAGTTTCGTTGGAGAAGAGGACACGATCGGGTCCCGGTCGTTCAGCGTCGCTGAGTACCACAAACCGGAATTCGAGGTTGCGGTCACGACGACTGCGAGCGACATCCTCGATGGCGATACCATCGAGGCTACGGTCCAGGCCGATTTCTATTCCGGTGGTGCGGTTGCGAATTCGCAGGTCGATTGGGTTTTGTATGCCGAAGACTACATCTTTCGAGCATCCGGAGAGTACAGCCGCTATCAATTCTACACTTACGAAAACGATGTGTATTATCTGTACTACGAGCCGTACAGTTCGGGTGAAATCATCGCCCAGGGCGAGGCCGTCACTGATGAAAATGGAGGACTGCAGGTTACGATTCCGGTCGATCTGAGCGAGATGGGCTCCAGCCAGCGCCTGACGCTCGAGGCTACGGTGACGGACTTGACCGGCAACGCCGTCAGCAGCCGCACGCAGCTCCTCGCGCACTGGACCGAATTCTACGTCGGCGCCAAAGCGCAGCAGTACGTTGGACTGGCGGATGAAGAGCAGACGTTCGATCTCGTCGTCCTGGATTGGTACGAAGAACCCGTCGCCAATCAAACGCTGACGGCGGAAATCGTCGAACGCCACTGGAACAGCGTCCAGGAGATCGACGAATTTGGCCGCTCCGTCTGGACGTCATCGGTGGAAGAGGTTCCCGTGACGGGATCGATCGAGACGAGTACGGATGAAGAAGGACGCGCCACAGTGAGCTTCGTGCCGCCCAAGGGAGGCGTGTACCGCTTGAAAGTCAGCGGCAAAGACAGCCGGGGCACGCCGGCGACCACCTCCGCATATTTGTGGGTCTCGGGCAGCGACTACGTCCCCTGGCGCCGCACGAACGACCACGGCTTGCGGCTGGTCAGCGACCGCGACAGCTACGAACCGGGTGACACGGCCGAAATCCTGATCACCTCTCCTTTCCAGGGTACGGTTTATGCCCTGGTCAGCGTCGAGCGCGGGCACGTGCGCAGCGCAGAGGTCGTCGAGCTGAAGAATAACAGCAGCATCTATTCCTTCCCCGTCACCGCCGACATGGCCCCGAACGTATATCTGTCCGTCGTGCTGATCAAGGGTGTGGATGACACGACCCCGGCTCCGGACTACCGCATGGGACTCATCGAGATCAACGTCGATACCCGCGAACAGGCGCTGAACATCGAAGTCACACCGGACACCACAGAAGCCGGACCCGGCGACAGCGTGACCTACACGGTATCGGCGACCGATTATGCCGGACGGCCCGTACAAGCGGAGCTGTCTTTCTCGCTCGTGGATCTGGCATTGCTGGCGCTCACTGATCCCAATGCGCCTCCGATGATCGACTATTTCTACGATACGCGCGCCCTGACCGTGCTCACTGCCATGCCGCTTACGATGAGCATCGAATCGTTCAACGCAGAGATCGTCGAACACGCCAAGGGCGGCGGTGGCGGTGGGGGCGACCTGGGGGTCATCGAGGTGCGGGAAGATTTTCCGGACACGGCTTTCTGGGATGCGCAGGTCGTCACCGACGCCAACGGCGATGCCAGCGTCACGGTCACGCTGCCCGACACCCTCACCACGTGGCGCATGGACGCACGTGCGGTCACGAAAGACACCCTCGTGGGGGAAAACACGAACGACATCGTCAGCACGAAGCCGCTGCTCGTGCGCCCTCAAACCCCTCGCTTTTTTGTCGCGGGCGACGAAGTGGTGCTCGGCACGGCGGTGCACAACAACACCGGACGGCCCATCGCCGCAGCAGTGTCTCTCGAAGCCGAGGGACTGCAAATCGAGTCGAATCCCGAGCTCAGTTTCTACATCCGCGGCGGTGAACAGGTATACGCGCAATGGCAGGTGCGTATCGATGATGAAGCGGATCGAGTGGACATGGTCTTTTCCGCCAGCAGTGTGAATTACGCTGACGCGAGCCGGCCTCCGTTGGGAACTCTGGACGGAAAGGGAATCCCCGTGTATCGATACGAAGTCCCCGAGACCGTGGGGACCGGAGGCCAATTGACGGAAGCCGACTCTCGCACGGAGGCCATCAGCTTACCCATCTTCCCGGGCTACGACATCACGGAAGGCAGCCTGACCGTCCGTCTGACGCCGTCGCTCGCTGCCAGTTTCACGGACGGGTTGACCTACCTGGAACACTTCCCCTACGAGTGTACGGAGCAAACCGTCTCACGATTTTTGCCCAACGTGATCACCATGCGGACTCTCAAGGAGTTCGGCATTCGCGATGCGGAACTCGAGGCCAACCTGGACGAGCAAGTCAACACCGCCCTGCAGCGGCTGTACAATCAGCAGCGCGCCGACGGTGGTTGGGGATGGTGGCCCTTGAGTGACAGCAACCCGCTGTCCACGGCTTACGTCGTCCAGGGACTGATCGAAGCCGAGGCCAGTGGATACGAAATCAGCACGCAGGTGCTTGAAGACGCAATCCTGTACCTTCAAGAACAACTCCAACCGGTCGAGAGCTTCGAGGCGACGTATCAACTCAACCGCCAGGCGTACCTGCTGTACGTCCTGGCGAGCGCCGATCGCGCCGCAGTGAGCCAGACGGTTAAATTGTACGAAGCGCGGCAGTCGATGGATATTTACGCGCGTGCCTACCTGGCGCAGACGTTGTACATGATCGACGCTGAAGATCCACGTCTGGATACCATGATCTCGGATTTCGTGAATCTTGCAGCGCTGTCGGCGACCGGATCCCATTGGAATGAAGCGCAAAAGGATTACTGGAACTGGAATACCGACACGCGCACGACGGCCATCGTTCTCGACACCTTGCTGCGTCTCGACCCGGACAATGCCCTGAATTCAGGGACGGTACGCTGGCTGATGGCCTCCCGCACCCAGGGCCGCTGGCGTGGGACGCAGGAAACGGTTTGGGCGCTGCTGGCCCTCAACCGTTGGGCCAAAATCAGCGGAGATCTCGAGCCCGATTATCTCTTCGAGGCGGCGTTGAACGGGGAAAGCCTCGGCGGAGGAGCGGCCAACGTGGAGACCATGCGAACGACGACGGAATTTCAGGTTCCGGTCGCCGACTTGTTCACCGATAAGGTCAACCGCTTGACGATCGCTCGCAACGACGGACCGGGCAATCTGTATTACACGTCCCACTTGATGTTGTCCATGCCCGTCGAGGAGGTCCAATCGTTCAGCCAGGGCGTAACGGTTACTCGCAGGTACTATCACCCCGACGATCGCAACACGCCGATCACGTCCATCCCGCAGGGCGAGAATTTTCTGGTTCGCCTGACGATCATCGTTCCGGACAGCCTGCACTACGCCATCGTCGAAGATCCCTTGCCGGCAGGGCTGGAGGCGATCTCGCAATCACTCAATACCAGCCCGCAGCAAAGCGCGCCGGCGCGTTACGATTTCGAAGATCTGCTGAATTCAGGATGGGGTTGGTGGTACTTCGATCACGTCGAACTGCGGGATGAAAAAGTCGTGATCTCTGCGGATTATCTACCGGCCGGCGTGTATGAGTATGTCTATCTCGTGCGAGCCTCCATGCCGGGGATCTATCACGTCATCCCGCCGACCGCACAGGAATTCTACTTCCCGGAGGTCTACGGGCGCGGCGAAGGCACGCTGTTCGAAGTGACTCAATAGGCAGCCGTTGACACAGGGAGACGTCCAAAATGGACGTCTCCCTTTTTTATCTGGAAAGATTGAATACCCGGCAGGCCGGCGGAGGACCATCCGGGAATCGGTTCATCCCTCCGCAGGTTGCACTTCGAAGTGGATCGTTTCGGAGAAGATCGATTCGCCCTCCGGTGTGATCCCCTCTGTCCGAAGTTCGTGCGTGCCAACTACGAGCGGCCACCAGACTTGATACGGCGGTCCGTCGAAGGATTTCAGTGAAATGCCATCAAGCCGGATCGTGACTCGATCCAGCGTTCGATCGCTGCCGACTGCGATGAGAATGCGTTGCGATTCCGCGGGCTGGCTCGGGGAAAGGCGGTAGATCGTATTCGCATCCGGAGATCGAAAATATATCTGCCCGCTTTCGTGCTCTTCTCCGGAGTTCACGACTTCAATACCGCAGATCAAGTCGTCCAGCAGCCATAAATTCTGGGATCTCGCCCAGGAATGGGCTTCCTCGGGCAAATCCAGCACGATCCGCACCACTTTACGATCCACAGGTGTCGTCTCGTCGGCCAGGCACATCGACTGGCGGTCGAGTGTGACCCTTTGATACAGATCGTCCTCCGTCGAGGGTTCCGTTCCGCGAATGAACCATTCGAATCGCCGGTAGGGGCAGGCTTCGCTGGGCAGCAGGCCGGAGAGTGCGCAGACTTCTTCGCGCAGTACGCCCTCCGGCCGGACGAACGCTTCCTCAGGCACGCCGCTGGTGACCGTGCGCATGAATTGATGCCAGATCGGTGCTGCGCCGCTCAACCCGGTGACGTTGAACATGGGCTTGCTGTCGGCGTTTCCCACCCATACGCCGACCGCGAGGTCCGGCAGATAACCGATGGTCCAATTGTCGCGGAAATCCGTGGTCGTTCCCGTCTTTACGGCCGCGGGCCTTCCGATCTGCAGCAGGCTGTTGTGCCCAAAGCCGATGGATCGCGCATCGTCGTCGCTGAGGATGTCCGTGATCAACCAGGCGACCCGCGGATCGAGGACCTGGCGTGCCTCGGCCGGATCCGGTGTGTAGTGGCTGTGTCCTTGCGCGTCCTCGATCCCGAGGATGGCAACCGGGGCGACGAATTGGCCGGCGTTGGCAAAAGCGGCGTAGGCTGCAGTGAGTTCCAGCAGCCGCACCTCGCCTCCGCCCAGCGCCAGGGAGAGATCGTATCCATCCGGATCGCCAAAAGTCGTGATGCCGAGATTCTTGGCCAGATCGAGCGCGCGATCTACGCCCACTTCATCCAAAACGCGGACCGCAGGAATGTTCAACGACGACGCCAACGCCTGGCGCAGGGAAACCGGACCATGTTCCAGATGGTCGAAATTGACCGGTGCGTATGCGTAGCCGTCATGGGTGACGAATGCCGTATACACGTCCAAGATCATCGATGCCGCGGTCAGCGGGTCCTGCCGGGTCGGGTTCAGGGCCGCGGCGTAAACCAGTGGCTTAAAGGCCGAACCCGGCTGGCGAGGCGAAACGGCCATGTTGATGGCGCCGAAAGTTGCAGGATCGAAATAGTCCGGGCTGCCGACCATGGCCAGTATCTCGCCAGTCTGTGGGTCCAGGGCGACGAGTGCCGCGTTGCCGATTCCCGCGCCGGGCGAGGCGATGTCTGCCTGGTTTAACCCGGCCAATTGGTTTGCGATGATACGTTCGGCGTGGTGCTGCCAATCGAGATCGAGACTCGTACGAACCGTGAGCCCACCCGCGCTGTACAGCGTGTCCTCCGCCACTAGATCTCCAAGTCTGTCGCGGATCATGAGCACGAAATGAGGCGCTTCGATCGGGTAGGGGCTGGACACAAATACGAGTTGCTCGCGGGCGGCTGAAGTGCGCAAATCCGTGGAGATGTATTCCTGCTTCTCCATCAACTCGAGCACCACCTGTTGGCGCTCCTTCGCTTTGTCCAGGTCCGTCAGCGGGTTGTAGAGTGAGGGCGCCTGCGGCAATCCTGCCAGGAGTGCGCTCTCGGCCAGGTCCAATTCGCGCACGGGTTTTCCAAAGTAGGTTTGGGCAGCCGCTTCGACGCCGTACGACATGGCGCCGTAGTACATGTGATTGAGATACAAGGCAAGGATTTCATCCTTATCCAGATCGTGCGCCAGCTGCCAGGCCAGGATGCTCTCGCGCAGTTTACGCCGCAGCGTGCGTTGTTGCCGTTCCCCCTTTTCGAGCAGCAGATTGCGCGCAACCTGTTGGGTGATCGTGCTTCCACCGGAGAGAGTCTCGCCCCCGCGCAGGTTGATCCACAAGGCGCGCAGGATGCCGCGCAGATCGACGCCGGGATTCTCGTAAAAGGTGCTGTCTTCCGTGGCGATCGTTGCGTTGATGAGATCGTCTGGGATGTCTTCAATGGCGACGACGGTGTGCCGGCCGCCTTCGTCTGCCAGCAGATCGTAGAGCAGGCGTCCGTAGCGATCGGTGATCCGAATGCTGGGAAGCTGTGGCGCCTGCGGAATTCGATCCACCGACGGAAGATCGAGGAACAACCATATCGCAACCAGCACGGCACAGACCAGAGCGAACGCGAAGAAATATCGAAAACGCAGGATGCGTTTAATCGTTTTCATGTGACATAGCTCAACGGCAATCGCTTTCCATCCATCCCCTCGATCTCAGCGGATCCGGCAGGTTCGATTATTCCCGCTTTTCATAGGATGATGCATCTTGGGATTCGAGAGTGGCTGCGATCATGCGATCGACCTTTCCCATGGGATAATCCTGCAAACGATGAATCGGCGCCCACACGATCTCCGTATGCTCGAGAGCTTGCGGTTCTCCGCTGCGCAATCGGCAGATGTAGGCCGAGACAGTGAGGCGAAAATGGGTGTATGCATGTTCGAAGCTTCCCAGGAATCGGCCGGCTTCCACGGTGACACCGAGCTCCTCCTGCCACTCGCGCCGCAGGCACTGCGCCAGCGTCTCACCGGGCTCCTTCGTGCCGCCGGGAAATTCCCACAGCCCTGCAAGTAGCCCGTCCCGGGGTCTGCGCCCGATCAATACGCTGTCTTCACGCAGCAGCACTCCCGCAGCCACTTCGCGATGGGGAAGCGGCGACCTGGCTGAACGGACAGGACGGACGGCCTGCGTTCCGTTGGCATAACTCCCGCATCGGGTCCGGATGGGACAATCGGGGCAGGAAGGTGACTTCGGCGTGCAGATCGATGCGCCCAAATCCATCAACGCCTGATTGAACTCCGAGGCCCGCCCTTCGGGAAAACGTTCCAATGCCCACCCGCGAATTCGGCGTTCGCCCTGCGGTGTGCGCGGATCGAGTTCGAGATCCATCAATCGGGAGAACACCCTGCGCAGGTTGCCGTCCAGGGCGAGGACATCCCGGTTGAAAGCCAGTGCGGCAATCGCCGCAGCAATGTAAGGTCCGATTCCCGGTAATCGTCTCAGCTCGTCGACGTTTTCCGGCAGCTTCCCGTTGAAATTCGCCACCACGTATTGTGCGGCCTGATGCAGATTGTGTACTCTGCGATAATACCCCAGACCTTCCCAGAGAGACAGGAGCTTATCGAGATCGGCTTTTGCAAGAGAATCGATCGTGGGAAGTTGTTCCATCCAGCGCCGGTAGTAGGACAGCACGGTTTGGACCCGCGTTTGCTGCAGCATGACTTCCGAGACCCAAACCGCATACGGATCGTTGGTTTGCCGCCAGGGCAGATCACGAGCGTTCTTCGCATACCATGCGAGCAGGGCTTTTGCGATGGGTGATACCATGTCGAAATTCTAATGGAGTGCGAAGGTATAATTCAAGGTTGGAAGGGATTGCCGGCGGTTGTGATACCGTGGGTAGAACATCGTGAATTGTGGGAGTGGATGATGCCGACATACAACACTGCGCTCGAGACGTACGTCCGGAAGACGTTCGCTGTCGAAGACGAAATTCTGAAATACATCCGCGAGCAGACCCCATTAAAAGGACTGCCGGCGATTTCTGTTAAACCTGAGGAGGGCCGCTTTCTTCAATTTCTCGTCGCAGCCAGCGGCGCTCGTGCTGCACTGGAGGTGGGTACTTTGGGCGGCTACAGCGGCACGTGGATCGCGAGAGGGCTGCCGCCAGATGGACACCTGATTACGTTGGAGCGTGAGGCCCATCATGCCGCAGTGGCCGAGGAACATTTTCGGCTCGCCGGTTTGGCACAGCGGACGAAAGTGCTTGTAGGTGACGCTCATGAGTCGCTGCGCTCGCTCGATGCGGAAGGGCCATTCGACTTCGTGTTCATCGATGCTGAAAAGGATGGATATCCAGCGTACTTGGAATGGGCGCTCGCGCATACGAAACCCGGGAGCGTGATCGCGGCGCATAATGTCTTTCGTCACGGCGCGATCGTCGACGCAAATGATCAATCCCCCACGACGAAAATAATGCGTGAGTTTAACCGACGCCTTGCGGAGAATCCGCAGCTCATTTCACATGTGTTTCCTGCCGGGGATGGTTTGGCGGTTGCAGTGGTTCGAGCTTGATCCGTTGATTAATGCTTGCCGTTGTTAATGGCGTCGTAGATGACGTTCGCCAATGTCTCCGAGCGGACGGGCTTCTGCATCCAGGTTACTTTATTGTAGTCGAGTAATTCTTTGGTGCCGGTTCCGAGGGGGTATCCGGTCATAAAGATTATCTTGGTATCGATGCTTCGATTTTCCAATTCTCGATACAAGGCTACGCCACCCATTTCGGGCAGCACCAGATCGCTCAATATCAGGTCGATGTTTCCGTTTTCACGTTCGATGATTTCCAACGCCTGGCGGCCGTCGCGCGCCGTATAAACACGGTAATTTAAGGTCTCCAGGATTTCGAAGACGGCGTTCAGGGTTGCTTCGTCGTCTTCCACAACCAATATCTGTTCTTGATCCCCGCTTGCTGAAAACGTTCCGGGCATCGTCGCAGTTTCCTCAACGGGGACTTCCAGCGCCGGGAAGTAAATGACGAACGTCGTGCCGAGACCGACGCGGCTTTCGACGTCGATGTAGCCGCCGTGCTGTTTGACGATCCCGTAAACCTGAGCCAAGCCCAGACCGCTGCCGGCTCCCGGCTCTTTGGTGGTAAAAAAGGGCTCGAATATGTGCTGCGTGATTTCCGGCGGCATTCCCACGCCGCTGTCGGCGACCTTCAACTGGATCCAGATTCCCGGCGCCATGTCACGATACGGCCCAGACTTTCCATCTTCGACGCGGATGTGGGAAAGTTCGAAACACAACTCCCCGCCGTGCGGCATTGCATCTTGTGCATTGAAGGCCAGGTTCATGATGATTTGTTGGATGCGGGTTGGATCGGCGTTGATCACGCAGTTATTGTCCTGACAGTCCAGTCTGAGCTGTATGTTCTCTCGCAGGGTTCTCGAAAGTAGTTTTTCGGTTTCTTTGAGGAAAGAGATCAGATCCATCGGTGCTTGATCCATTACGGTTCGACGGCTGAAATCCAGAATCTGGCGAGTGAGCGTGGCTGCTCGCCCGGCTTGCTGGAAAATCGTCGTCATGCGCTCGCGGTTTTTTTCCTCGAGATCGGGCGTTTGAAGCACCATCTCGCTGTAGAGGATGATGGCGCCGATGATGTTGTTGAAATCGTGGGCGATCCCTGCCGCAAGCTGCCCGACCGCAGCCAGGCGTTCTTGAAGCTGGACACGGCGTTGGGTTTCGCGTTCGTCGGTGATGTCCCGCGTGACCAGCACCCAGCCGCTCGATTTGGTTTCGCCTCCCATTGGTTGGGCAACCACTTCGAAAAACCTGGGAGCGGGCTCGGTCAGCTTGATTTCGTGGCAGGCTTTGCCGCGCGGAGGGGGCAGTAAAAATGACTCGAGCGATCGATTCCCCAGAAGTGTGAGTTCGTCGCCTACGCCTACGCCGGACAATGCTGCCAGATGTTCCTCGGCCTTGGCGTTGGCGAGCACGACGCGGCCTTGTGCGTTTAACGCCAGGACACCGTCGCCGATGCTTTGCAGCGTTACCAGCAATCTCTCACGCTCGGACAGCAGTGCATCCTCCGCAGTCTTGCGTTCGGTGATGTCCCGCGAGACCGAGACGATTTCGTTCGGCCCACCGCCATCTCGGCCTGCGGCGTAAATCGTGCGGCTGGAGGTTTCCACCCACACATAGTCGCCATCTTTTCGGCGCAGGCGGTAGGTAGTGGTGTGCGTCCTGGGTTCACACAATATGCGCACGTGCGCTCTCAGTACGACTTCGCGATCGTCGGGGTGAATGTAATCAAAAATCGATTGATGCAGCAATTCATCCGGTTCGTATCCCAACGTCGCAAAGCTTGCGGGCGATACGTAAAGGAAGATGCCGTGGGGATCGTGACGCGTGATGACGTCCGTGGAGTTTTTTGCCAGCAGCCGATAACGTTCCTCGCTCTCGATGAGTTTGGCCTCGGCCAACTTTCGTTCGCTGATGTCGCGGATCGTCATCAAGCGGCCTTCGATTTGATCCGTATTGTTGGTTAATGCGGAAATGCGCACGTCGTACGTCCGTTCGTCGTTGCCATGGAAGAGAATGACTTCGTTGTTGATTTCCGCCTTCAAGGGCAGGCTGACCAGGGTTTCACGCAGTCCGGGCCAAAGACGATCGAGGCTGACGTCGATCTTCGTTTTCGGATCGTGATCCAACAATCTTTTAGAGGCCTCGTTTGAATAAACGATGTTACCCTGGCAATCAAAAACGATGATTCCTTCCGGCAGGACTTCGATAATCGCGTCTTGCGCCATGGGAAGGATTGAACTTGAATGCAGGTACCGCAGCGCGAAGGCGGCCGTAGGAAGCATGACGCTGATGACGAACGCCGTTGGATCGTAATCGGGCAGTTGGAGAACACCCATGAGCTTGAGTATGATCGCACCGCCGACGGCGAGCATGGCCAGAAGCAGGAGAAAAATCTGCCCTCGTTGTGAGTACTCGGCAAGGGGAAGCATGCGCACCAGAAGGATCATGCTGGTCAGGAGCAGCACGAAGGAATAGACGATGTGCGCCCAGTATCCCCAACCTCCGGTCATCGCCAGCACGGGAGTTGCAGCGCTTTCGTCGATGGCAACTTTGGACCAAAAGAAGTGAAAGGCCGGATTGGTGAGAAGCAGCAGCAGGAAGAAGGCGGGAGGAACGGCCAGCGCCATCAGCAGCTTTCGAGAAAGCCAGCGGTCGTTGTTGGAGTAATTCACGATGACCAAAAAATAAGCCGTCGGGAGGGCAATACAGCCGATCATACGGATGTTTTCCCAAAACAGCTTCGTCGACACAGTGACGCTTGTGGGCTGCATTGCGGCGCCGATCAGCCAGAGCGCACAGGAAATGAACAGTGCGGCGATGAAGTACTTGGCTCTCGCAAGAAAGGTGTTCCGCAAAACGAAGAAGGACATGGCTGCAGAAGACGCCGCCGCGAAGAGCAATAATAGTGTCAATGCTGGTATCTGCAAGTTCAAACCCACCATGTTGGAGCTCTTGAGCCGCAGTCAACCACGGCTCGGGAGAGCATCCGCTAGAGTTCTTACCCCTTGGTGTCTGAGACGGCAAGAGACTGCAAGTTGTTTCAAAATGTGTGCCCTACCGGGAGGGCACACGCAATACAGTACATCAATATTATTGCATTCCGAGATTCTTATACCTTACGGCTGACCTACAACTTGGGTGGAATTTTTCGAGTGGCTTCTTATATGTTTCTTATGCTATCATCCCCACGCGGTAGATATAATGAGGTTATGACGTGCGCCGTCAATGGCGTACGAATAAGGAAGGTTCACATGATGCGTTTTGATCGCTTTACCGAGCGCGCTCAAGATGCCGCTCAACGCGCTGCAGAAATCATCCAGCGCTATGGTCACAACCAGATCGATACGGAGCACATTCTCCTGGCGCTCATCGAGCAGCCACAGGGTGTGATTACGCAGATTTTGGAAAAGCTCAACGTCGATATCGGCTCTCTGAGCGACCGTATCGACAATCAACTGCGCAGCACGCCGAAGGCAAACATATACGGCGGTGGTGCGGGCCAGATTTTTATTACACCGCGCGTCAAGCGTGTGGTCGATATGGCCAATCAGGAGGCAAGCCGCCTGGAGGACGAATACATTTCCACCGAGCACCTGTTCCTGGCCATCCTCTCCGAACGCAATACGACGATCTCCCGCCTGCTTGCTGAGGAGGGGATCACCAAAGATCGCGTTTACAACGCAATCAAGGAAATCCGCGGCGGACAACGAGTCACCGATCGCAAAGCGGAATCGCGCTACCGCACGCTCGAAAAATACTCTCGCGACTTGACCCAGTTGGCCAAGGAGGGAAAGCTCGATCCGGTCATCGGACGGGATCAAGAAATCCTGCGGGTGATCCAGATCCTTTCCCGGCGCACCAAAAACAACCCGGTTCTCATCGGTGAAGCGGGCGTCGGCAAAACGGCCATCGTCGAGGGGCTGGCACAAAAAATCGCCGACAACGACGTCCCCGAAATCCTCGGCGGCCGGCAGGTGGTGTCTTTGGACCTGGGCGCGATGATCGCCGGATCACGCTTCCGTGGAGAATTTGAGGAGCGTCTTAAGGCGGCTATCGAAGAGATCCAGCGCGCGGAAGGCGACATCATTCTCATGATCGACGAGCTGCACACCGTCGTTGGCGCGGGGGCCGCACAGGGTGCGATGGATGCCTCCAACATGTTGAAACCCGCTTTGGCTCGCGGTGAACTGCAGTGCATCGGCGCGACGACGCTCGATGAATACCACAAACATATCGAAAAGGATGCTGCGTTGGAAAGACGCTTCGCACCCGTGTACGTCGAGGAGCCGTCGGTCGAAGAGACGATCGAAATGCTGCAGGGACTGCGCGACCGCTACGAAGCGCACCACAAAGTACATTTCTCCAATGAGGCCCTCATTGCTGCCGCCCGGCTATCGCAGCGCTACGTCACAGACCGCCATCTCCCGGACAAGGCGATCGACCTGATCGATGAGGCCGCTGCGAAACTGCGCGTGGCGCTGTACTCGCTTCCCGACGATTTGAAAGAAATGAAAGCCGAGATCGATCGACTCCTCGCCGAAGAAGAACATGCGGGCGTCGAGCGGGATTACGAGCGTGCGGCGGAGAAAAAGGCGGAACGCATCCGTGTGGAGACTGATTTTCACGAGAAGCGTGACAATTGGGAAGCCGAACACCAGCTCGACGAAGTGGTCGACGCGAAGGACATCGCCGAAGTCGTGCATATGTGGACGGGAATTCCCGTGAGTCAGATGATGGAAACCGAGGCGGAGAAATTGCTGCACATGGAAGAACGTATCCACGAGAGAATCGTCGGTCAGGATGAGGCCATTCAAGCCTTGGCGGACGCCATTCGTCGTGCACGTGCAGGCTTGAAGGATCCAAGACGGCCGATCGGCTCGTTCATATTCCTCGGTTCCTCGGGCGTTGGAAAAACTGAAATGGCGAAGGCGTTGGCGGAATTCATGTTCGACAACGAGGATGCGCTGGTGCGGGTAGACATGAGTGAGTACCGCGAACAGCACACCGCTTCGCGTCTCTTCGGGGCTCCTCCGGGTTACATCGGTTACGAGGAAGGCGGCCAACTTACGGAGGCCGTACGTCACCGCCCGTACCGCGTCATCCTCTTCGACGAAATCGAGAAGGCGCATCCTGAGGTGTGGAATTCGTTGCTTCAAATCCTCGACGATGGGCGCTTGACGGATGGCCAGGGACGCACGGTCGATTTCCGCAACACGGTTCTGATCATGACCTCCAACCTCGGAACCGAATTCGTCACCCATGCGGGGACGCTGGGTTTCCACGGCCAAGGTGGCTTGGACGATCAGCGCAAGTCGGAGGAAAAGATCGAAAAGGCACTGAAGGACACGTTCCGGCCGGAGTTCCTCAACCGCATAGATGAAATCATCATCTTCTCTCCGCTGTCATCCGAGCAGATGTTGTCCATCGTCGATCTGCAAATGGAGCAAATTCAGGAACGACTGGCCGAATACGGCTTGAACGTTCAATTAAGCGACCAAGCCCGAACGTGGCTGTCCGAGGAAGGCTACGATCCCGCTTTCGGAGCCCGCCCGCTGCGTAGAGCGCTGCAGAAGCACATCGAAAGTCCGCTTTCGGTCAAGATTCTCCAGGGCGAGTTCGAGGAGGGCGATACGGTGATCGTCGATCACGACGATAAAGAGGGCATCGTGTTTCAAAGGTTCGACAAGGGTTCGCCAATCGAAATCAAGGACGAGGTATCGGCCTGAGTCTGTTTTACTGAATCGAAGCGCGGCCAGTCATGGCTTGGCAACGCCGATCCCAGGATCTACGTGACCTGTGGAGGATGCTTTTCCCCCGGGTATCAGACGCCTGAAACCCGCCGGATAACGTTCAGCCGGTCCCTGTTGCCTGACGCAGCAGATCGGCCGCGCTCTCCAGATTCGATTCCGTAACTCCCCCCAGCATCAACGCCAGTTCGGGAATGTTCTCGGGTTCTTTTAGCGCGCGCGCCATCGTAATCGTCCTTCCTCCCTCGACGCGCTTCTCCACTTTGTAATGCTGGTTTCCGTAGGCGGCCAATTGGGGGAGATGGGTGACGCAGAGAACTTGATGCTCCAGCGCTAATCCACGTAGTTTCTGGCCGACGATGGCGCCCACTCGCCCGCCGATGCCTTGATCGATCTCGTCGAAGATCAAGGTGGGTGTGCGATCCGCATTGGCCAACACGCTTTTCAATCCCAGCATCAGGCGCGAGGTCTCGCCGCCCGACGCGATCTTCACCAGTGGTTTGAGTCCTTCGCCGGGATTTGGGGCGATGAGAAATTCCACCTGATCGAGGCCGGTGGCGTCGAATGCGACGTTTCGATCGCCGACAGGTGCACCCTGGGGATCGTCTTGCCACGTCTGATCGACGGCGAATTGTGCGCCCTGCATGCGCAGATCGGTCAATTCGGCTTCGATAGCCTGCGATAGTTCATCCGCTGCCTGACGGCGGGTGCGCGAGAGGTCTTCTCCGATCTCGGCGATGCGCTTGAGCCATTTTTCATTTTCGATAGCGAGTTCGTGGATGCGTTCTTCGGCATGGGTTATCGTTTCGAGTTCCTGGCGAGCTTCTTCGGCGCGATCGAGAATCTCTTCTATCGTCCCGCCATATTTCCGCTGCAGCGAGTGGATCAGTCCCAGACGTTCCTCGACTTCATCCAGGCGTGTCGGGTTGAATTCGATCCCCTCCTGGTAGCGCCGTAATCGACGTGCGAGATCGCTGCATTGTTCGATCAGTGTCTGCGCGTCGACCTGCGCAGCCTGCATGCTTTCGTCAACCTTCGCCAAACCTTCGATCGCATGCGCCGTTTTCCCCAACAGCTCGGATACCGTCTCGACGCCGACGGGTGCGTCATCCAGCAGCGCGAGCGCTTTCTCCACGAAAGAGGCAAGTTGTTCCGCATTTGCAAGGCGGATGCGTTCCGCGAGCAGCGTTTCGTCCTCTCCGATCTGCAATACGGCGGAATCGATTTCGTTGATCTGGAAGTTGAGTAGGTCCGCTCTCCGGGCAGCATCCTGCTCACGCCGCCGTAAATCGGAGAACTCCTTTTGAACGCTTTGAAACTGCCGATACGCCTCGTGAAATGTTGCCTGCAGTCCTTCGACGTGTGCAAAACGATCGAGGAGATGAAGGTGCTCGCGTACGCGCAGCAGGCTGAGGTGCTCGGATTGTCCATGCACGTCGACCAACAATTCGCCCAATTCGCGCAGCAATCCCAAATTTACGGTGCGGCCGTTGATGCGGCAGATATTGCGGCCCTGGGCTCGGATTTCACGCCCGATCGTGACGTGATCGGGATCATCGAGCAGCTCTTCTCGTTCCAGAATTGCATGCACTTCCTGGCGAATTGCGGGTTCTAGGGAAAAATCCCCTTCCAGTAAGGCGTGCTCGGCGCCGCTGCGGACCATCGTGCTGTCCGCACGTCCTCCCAGCAGCATTTCTACGGCATCGATGATAATGGATTTGCCGGCGCCGGTCTCACCGGTGAATACGATGAATCCTGAAGCCAGCTTGAGCTTCAATTCATCGATAATTGCAAAATTCTGAATTCGAAGTTCAGTCAGCATGGGACGATTAAAGACGGATCCCTTTCAAACGATAGTAAGTTGCTGAGATCATAAGCACACCATGTACGACGGGCCAGATGAAAGATGGGATCATACCGCCGAGTAGGGCTGTGTTGATTCCGCTCGAAGCGAAGTTCAGACCCAGATTGGAGAGTGCGAAGTAGCCTAAATATGCGGCGACTCCGACGCCGCCGCCGATAGCGGCAGCGAGCGGCAAGCGCTGGCTTCGTCTGCGGCGGGTGAACCAACGCACAACTTCCGCGATTCCACCGCCCACGACCGGCGCTACAAATATGCCCCAAAAACTCAAGTAGTTTAAGATGGCGGCTGCGATCGATACGGCAACGGCGGCCACCCCGAACGCGACGGGCAGATCGTGCCGTCGTGCTGTTTCAAAAATCTTCTGCTGTCCTTGAATGCACGATCGGCAGCGGTAACCGACAGGTGTCTGCACGGCACAAGATGCGCAAATCGGTTGATTGCAGCGATTGCAGCGCAGCCTGGTTTCCCGGTTCGGATGGTTGACGCATACCATTACCTGGCCACTCATTATGCGGCTCCTGCGGATGGGTTCCTGTTCATGTGCATCGTCAGATTGCGGTAGAAATAATCCGCGTCTTCGAAACGCACGAAGTAGATTGAGTGTTCGCTTGCGCACACCTCGACTTGATCGCCGTCCTGCAGCGGAATCGGCGCTTGACCGTCGATACTGAGTGCACCTTGATGATCCATGTGGATCTCGACGCGCACCCAGGAACCTTCCGACAAAACGACGGCTCGGTCGACGGACAGATGTGGCGCTACAGGAACGATCAGTACGTTGCGAAGCTCCGGGGGCAAGATGGGCCCGCCTGCCGCAAGTGCATAGGCCGTGGAACCGGTTGGGGTAGCGATGATCACACCGTCGGCGACGTAGGTCGTAAGATGATGGCCGTCGATTTCGGTGTTAAGAATCACCGGTCGGGTCATTTCACCTCTACCGATGAAGGCCTCGTTGAGCAATTCCCAGGAACCCTGCGTCTCGCCTGCGCGCACGTGGCTGGCACGCAGCATCATGCGCTCTTCCAGGCGATACTCTCCCGCCAGAACCCGGTCCACAGCCGGCTTCCAATTATCGTGAGGGGCTTCCGTGAGGAAACCCAGGTGTCCAAGTTTGATTCCCAAAATGGGCACGTGAGGAGCCGCACAGAGGTGACTGGCGCGCAGCATCGTCCCATCACCGCCGACGGCAACAAGTAGGTCGACGCCGCCTTTCAAGACAACGTTGCGCATTTCTTCATCGTAGAGACCGGCGGAGGTCGTCGTTACGTCGCGGGCTGCGAGGTATGCGGAGATTTCGTCCGCCAGTTCTCCCGCCGCTTCAACGGTCGGATGCGAGGCGATGGCAACGCGTTGCGGAATAAATGCATCTAGAGTCATCGTTTGTATTATAGCTGAGGGTTCTTGGTTTCGTTTTAGTCCAAACCCTGGTCGCAGATTTCCCGGTGGCCGCAGGCGCGGCATCGTCTGGGCGAATCGTGTGAACGATCCGGAATACGTTGTTCGCAGCGCCGGATTTCAGCGAGGATGTCGAGCAGCTTGTTTTCCATTTCTTCATTGAAGTCGATGGCGAATGATTTGTCTGCATACTTTACGATTCCATATTGCGGGCGCCGGCCGTAGATTGCATCGACCAGATGGCAGTACGCTGCCAATTGGTAGGCGTGTCCTGGGTAGGGTTGCAGGGGCGCTCTTCCGGACTTCAATTCGACGGGAATGATTCCCTCATGCTCCCGGATGAGATAGTCGGGTTTACCGGAAAGCCCGGTTACAGGATCGTAGAGCGCGTTTGGCGTAGGATCGAGCTTCGTTGTATCCAGGTAGATGACTTTGCCGTGCGGAAGACCGACGAGGGCATACTGCCGGCTTGCGATGCGCAGGATGAACAGACCCATCACGAACAATATCAAAATAACGATCGGCATCTTTCACTCAAGTGCCAACGAGGCGAGATAGGCAACCCCGCTGACGAACGCCGCAGTTAGAAAGACATAGCCCAGCGTGCGCAGGCATCCCGTCAGAATGACCGCGCGACCATGGCGGCCATGGATTTGATTCCCCATGGCCTGGCGCCTTTGGGTTTCCTCCGACTGAATTCCCTGCTGGGTGTACCACCAAGCCCGTTGGCAGTATACGAATTCCACGATTTCCGAGGCGCGTATGTTTCGTTCGGCCACGCCCTATTCAGCCCCGAGCTTCTTTTCTACGGATTCGAGTGCCATCTTCAGTTCATATTGTCGAAAACTCGTAGTCAGGTCGCCTCGCGTGCGTTCGGTTACGCCTCGCACCATGTCCGTTGTCCGGCGTAAATTGTCCGTGATGGCGTCGGGGAAGTCGATCGTTACGAGCAGGCTGTAAATTTCGTCCATGTAATCAAGCAGTCGTTCCGCTTCGGCGAATTTGTCGTGGCGAAGAATGTCGAGAATGCGGCGGCGTAGTTCTCCCGCTGCTTCACCCAGCCCGCTTAGATAGGCTGCATAATCCACATCCAATTTCTTCGGAGAGGGCAAGGGATCGTCAGCGAGCAGCGCCTGGACGATGCTGGCTTCCACAAATTCCCGCAGCGCGCTGCGCGTGTATCCTGCGTGGAAAAGATCGGGGTATTCTGCCAGAGTCTCTTTCAACATCGCGATGAGATCGGTCGCTCCTTGCAGTTGTTCCTGGCAAACGTCGAGTTCATCACGGTGCGCAGCGCGGATGGCTCGCGAACAATGGCGTATGATTTTACGCGTTTGTTGCAGGGCACGATCTCGCGCCGCATTCTTAATTTCGAGGTACTCGCGAATCTCTTCGCCGATGGCTTCGAGTTTATCCATAAGAATCACTCTTCGTCCGTAGGGTTTGAGTCGGGCGAATCCGGGGGTACGCCCTTAAATAGCTGGTCTGCCAGGGAAGTGCCTTCTGGGAGCTCGATTTCGCCATGCTCCGCTTCGAAGCGGGCCATGTGTTCCGTTAACGCGCGTAGGAGCAGTTTGGTGTTGAAGGCCGTCATCACGACGCGGGCGAGAACGTTGGCCTGCGCGACCTGGGGCAGGATTTGCGCGTAATCGATGATGAATTCGGAACGTGAATGGCTGATCAGGGCGAAATTGGAATACGTGGCCTGAAGCTGTTGGGGTAGATTGACTCGGATGCGGCCGGGTACTTTGGGTTTTCCTGCGCTCTTGGACATAGACAAACTCCAGAGGGAAAGGTTGCCCTCAGCAGTATAGGATTGGGCTGAGGGCATCTCGTGGATTTAACCTTAGAAGGGGATCTCGTCTTCGGATTGTGGCGCCATGCCTTGATCCGCATCAAAACCACCTTCGTCCCCGCGCCCTCCCAGGAAGCGGATGGTTTGAGCCGTGACTTCGAAGGATGCGCGTGGCTGGCCGTCGTTGCCGGTCCAAATACGCGGGTTGCCATTTTCGTCGGGGTTGAGGCGGCCTTCGACCAGGACGCTGCGGCCTTTGCGCAGATATTGGTTTACCGTCTCTGCCTGCCGTCCCCAGACCGTCACGCGGAACCAGGCGGTTTCTTTCTGCTGCTCGCCGTCGCGTGACCAGGTGCGGTTGGTGGCTACGCTGAGATTGCACACCGCCTGACCGCTGGGTGTGTAGCGCATCTCAGGATCGCGGCCAAGATTGCCGACAAGAATGATGGTGTGGAACATGGGATTTCTCCTCTCCGATGGGGGTTTAGGTATCGTTCCGGCCCGGGTGGCCGTGCGCATCTTTCAGTTACCCACCGGCTATAGAACAATTGTACTATGAAAGAAATGCTTGTCAACATCGAAACACCTTCGAGCTCTTTCGCATCTGACCCACAAACGCGAATTAAAAGAGAGTGACGTGCGCATCTCGTCCGGCTCGTCCCATCTCCCGGGTTTAAAGATCGCTAAACGGCCCGGACCAAATTGGCACCGGATCCTTCCCTTGACACATTCTTAAGTTACGTTTATATTTCAAACTCCTTAACTATTAAGGGAGGTTAAGCATAATGGATGATGATGCGCTCATGAATCAATTGCGTGATTGGATGGAAATCTTCATGCGCAACTCGATGCGCAATTTCATCCGTTATGCAAAGGAAAACGGGCTTTCAATGTCCCAATGTGGCGCATTGATCCATCTCCATCACATGGGCAGCGCCGGGGTCACCGATCTGGGCGATCACATCGGTGTGAGCAGCGCTGCGGCGAGCCAGATGCTGGATCGGCTGGTGCAGCAGGATTTGATCCAGCGCACCGAGGATCCGGCTGATCGTCGTGTCAAGCAAATTGTGCTGACGGATAAAGGTCAGCGGATAATGGAAGAGGCCATCTGTGCCCGCGTGAGTTGGTTGGATGATATATTCGATCTGCTTTCACCCGGTGAAAGAAAACAGATCACGACGGCGTTGGATACCTTGATCGAAAAGGCCACCCAACTGCGCTCTCCCAACGAATCCGAACACTGAAGGTTATATCGAGGAGCAAGCTTACATGCTGCGATTGCGGAAATACCTGAAACCCTACGCCTTTTTCATCGTCTTATCCATCTTGCTGTTGTTCGTTCAGGCAAATGCGAATCTTGCGCTGCCTGATTATCTCTCGAAGATCGTTAACAACGGAATCCAGCAGAACGGCGTCGAAAACGCCGTGCCGATCGCCGTTCGTCAGAGCGAAATGGAACGGCTTCAAATCTTCATGAGCGATGATGAATCCTCACGCGTGTTGGACGATTATCTTCTCGTGAAGCCTGGCACGCCGCAAGCGGAGCAGTACATTCAAGATTATCCCATTCTGGCGACGGAGCCGGTTTACGTGCGCAAAGATATCGCTCGGCAGGAGATCGATGCTCTGAATCCCATCATGGGAAAGTCCTGGTTGGCCGTTTCCGGCATCGAACGAATGATCGCCAACCCGTCCCAGGCACCGTCGATGAATCTGGGATTCAATTTCGATCTCTCCAAGATACCGGCAGGGATGGATGTTTTCGACTTTCTGAAAAGCTTGCCGGCCGCTCAACTGACCACGGTAAGAGACAGAATAGACGAAATTGCCACGAACCTCGGGGCCAGCATGACCACCCAGATGGCCGTCGAGGCCGTTCGCACGGAATACGAGGCACTCGGTGTGGACACCGGCCAACTGCAGACCAATTACATCCTGCGCACGGGCGGCCTGATGCTCTTGGTATCGATCGTCGGCGGCTTGTGTACCATCGCCGTCGGCTACATGGCCGCCAAAACGGCTGCAGGAGCGGCACGCGACGTTCGTAAAGATGTGTTCAAAAAAGTGGAGAATTTCACCAGCGCGGAATTCGACAAGTTTTCAACAGCTTCGTTGATTACTCGTTCGACCAACGACGTGACCCAGATACAGAGGGTTATTTTCATGATCATGCGCCTGGTCATTTATGCCCCGATTCTCGGCGTCGGCGCCATCATCCGTGCCGTCGACAAGAGTGCGCAGATGTGGTGGATCATCGCTGTGATCGTCGGCGCATTGCTCAGCGTCATCCTGGTGGCTTTCACCATGGCGCTGCCGAAGTTCAAGATTATGCAGAGTCTGATCGACCGCCTCAACCTGGTGATGCGCGAGCATTTATCGGGAATGATGGTCATTCGCGCCTTCAACAAGCAGGATGACGAAGCGGCACGTTTTGACGACGCCAACCGTAAATTGACCGATACCAGTCTGTTCATCGCTCGCGTGATGGTCACGATGATGCCCGTGATGATGCTGCTGATGAACGGCTTATCGTTGGGCATCATCTGGGTCGGGGCGCATCAGGTCGCGGAGGCAAACATGCAGGTTGGTGACATGATGGCCTTCCTGCAGTACGCCATGCAGATTGTCTTCTCCTTCATGATGATGTCGATGATGTTCATCTTCTTGCCCAGGGCGGCGGTCTCCGGCGATCGCATCGCCGACGTGCTAGAAACCGAGATCGCCATCAAGGATCCGGAGCAGCCGAAGCAATTCCGGCCTGATTTCCATGGCGAGATCGAATTCCGCAACGTCTATTTCCGCTACCCGGGCGCGATGGACGACGTGCTGCACGATATCAGCTTCACCGCCTACCCCGGCGAGACCACGGCTTTCATCGGTTCGACGGGCTGCGGCAAATCGACGGTGATCAACCTCATCCCGCGTTTCTACGACGTGACCGGAGGAAGCATCTCCCTGGACGGGATCGATGTTCGCGATGTGCGGCAGCATGACCTGCGCGACAAGATTGGCTACGTTCCACAAAAAGGCATGCTGTTCTCGGGGACCATCGAAAGCAATTTGCGGTACGCCGATCAAGATGCCAGCGATGAAACCCTGCAGAAAGCCGTCGACATCGCCCAGGCCAGCGATTTTATCTTTGCCGACGATGATGGCTTCGAGGCACAGGTTGCCCAGGGAGGCACCAACGTTTCCGGCGGGCAGCGTCAGCGCCTGGCGATCGCCCGCGCACTGGTGAAGATGCCTCCGATCTATATCTTCGACGATAGTTTCTCGGCGCTGGATTTTAAAACCGATTCAAAGCTGCGCATGGCGCTCGAGGAAAACACCGGCGATTCAACGATTCTGATCGTCACGCAGCGTGTGGCGACGGTGAAGAGCGCCGACCAAATCGTCGTGCTCGAGGAAGGCAAGGTGGTGGGAAAAGGCAGGCATCAGGAATTGATGCAGACCTGCGAAACGTATCAGGAAATCGCCCGCTCGCAGTTGAGCGAGGAGGAGTTGGCATGAATTCTCGTGACGGTAATTCATCATCGCAGCCTAGACCTCGCGGGCTGATGCGCGGTCGCGGACCAATGGGCCACGGCGGGCCGATGGCCATGCTGAAAGGGGACCGAGCGCGGGATTTCAAGGGCACGATGCGCAAGTTGATCGCATACCTTGGTTCCTACAAGACCGCCATCGTGATCGTGATGCTCTTCGCGGTGGCTTCAACGATTTTCGCCATCGTCGGACCCAAGATTTTGGGTCAGGCAACGACGAAGTTGTTCGAGGGCGTCATCGGGATCGTTACGGGGACGGGCAGCGGAGTCGATTTCGGTTACATCGGCCGGATCATCTTGATCACGCTGGCGCTGTATCTGGCTTCTACGTTGTTCTCGTTCATCCAGGGTTGGATCATGGCCTCGATTTCTACGGACATCACCTACCGCTTCCGTAGGGATATTGCAGACAAGATCAACCGTATGCCTTTTGAATACTTCGACAGAACCAGCCAGGGTGAAGTGCTTTCACGCATTACCAACGACGTGGATACGGTCAATCAGACGTTGAGTCAAAGCCTTTCGCAGATCGTCACATCGGTCGTCACGGTGATCGGCGTTTTGGTCATGATGATCTCGATCAGTTGGAAGATGACGCTTATCGCCTTGCTGATCATCCCACTCTCGGCGGGAATCGTCGTCCTGGTGGTCAGTCAATCCCAAAAATACTTCATGCAGCAGCAGGACTATCTCGGCCACGTCAACGGCCACGTCGAAGAAATGTTTGGCGGACACCTGGTGATGAAGGCCTTCAACGGGGAAGCCGAAAGCATCGAACGTTTTGATGGATTGAACGACACGCTGTACAGCTCGGCATGGAAATCCCAGTTCTTCACCGGCCTGATCATGCCGATCATGAACGTCGTCAGCAACCTCGCATACGTAGGTATCGCCATTCTTGGAGGTTACCTGGCGATCCAGCAAACGATCACCGTGGGCGACATCCAGGCTTTCATCCAATACGTGCGCTCCTTCACGCAACCCATTCAGCAGATCGCCAACATTTCCAACATCCTCCAGCAAACCGCTGCGGCGGCGGAGCGTGTCTTTGAATTCCTCGATGAGGAAGAGGAAATTCCGGACGTCGAAAACCCCGTGCAGCCCGATGAGATCGAGGGCCACGTCGAATTTCAGCACGTTCGCTTCGGCTACACGGCGGACGAAGTCGTGATCAAGGATTTTTCCGCCGACGTCCAACCCGGGCAGAAGATCGCCATCGTAGGACCGACGGGCGCCGGAAAGACGACCATGGTCAAATTGCTGATGCGATTTTACGACGTTGATGAGGGCGCCATTCTGATCGATGAGCACAACATCAAGGATTTCCGGCGCGCGGATTTGCGCTGCTTGTTCGGTATGGTGCTGCAGGATACCTGGTTGTACAACAACACCGTCATGGAGAACATCCGCTATGGAAAGCCGAGCGCCAGCGACGAGGAAGTGATCGCCGCGGCGAAAGCCGCACACGTCGATCACTTCGTGCGCACGCTGCCTGAAGGTTACAATCTTGTGCTCAACGAAGAAGTTTCCAACATTTCTCAGGGGCAGAAACAGCTGCTCACGATTGCGCGTGCGATAACGCTCGATCCGCGCATGTTGATTTTGGATGAGGCGACCAGTTCGGTCGACACCCGCACGGAGGTGTTGATCCAGAAAGCGATGGACAACCTGATGCGCAACCGCACCAGCTTCATCATCGCCCATCGTCTTTCCACGATTCGCAACGCTGATCTGATCCTGGTGATGAACGAGGGAGACATCGTCGAACAGGGCAAACATGAAGAACTGCTGGCGCGAAACGGTTTCTACGCCGAGTTGTATAACAGTCAATTCGAATATGCCGAAGTCGCTTGACCGCGCCGGGTAATCCTCAGGCGCTGTCACGTCCGATGTGCTCAGGCTCCGAGGTGGAGCGGCGTGAAACCTGTGTCCGCGCCGCCTCCCGAAACAGGCTCGATGCCAACAAGTCGTTGCTCGCCTATCTCCTTGCTATTCTGCCTGTGTTAAAGTAGACTTATTACATCCGTAAACTCCTTTTAGGGGAGGATATTGCCATGATTACTGTCCGTCAATTGCTCGAATCCAAGGGGTTTGACGTCTGGTCCGTGCCGCCTGAGGCGTCGATTTTCACGGCGCTTAAGTTGATGGCCGAAAAAGACGTCGGCGCACTCCTGGTGATGGAAAACCGGAAACTCGTCGGCATTTTCTCCGAGCGCGATTACGCCCGTGAAGTGGCCGCCGGCGGGAGTGCTTCGATGGAGAAGCTCGTCCGTGACATCATGACCCGGAACGTTTATTCCCTCTCACCCGCCGACAACATCCAGGCCGCAATGTCTCTCATGACCGAAGAGCGAATCCGCCATTTGCCCGTCGTCGAAACGGGCGAGGTGGTCGGCGTGATCTCGATCGGCGACGTGGTCAAGAGCACGATCGAGCAGCAAGAGTTCATGATCGCTCAATTGGAAAATTACATAACTGGCACACGTTGAACTCTGAACTGAGCGAGGTTCAATCCTAAAGAGCGTGGGTGGAACATTCCATCCGATTCAGAATCGGTCGGGGCCGAAGACGCCGCTCTTTCCGGCAATGCGCATCACGCGGCGCCAGCTTTCACCTTCGCGCGGATTAATTTCATGTTGGTGCAGGTAATTGCTCTTGGCGATGAACGAATCGAGGTCTCTTTTTAGCTCCGTCCATATCGATTTCTGCAGCGCAACCAGAAGATCTCTCGCGGGGTCTTCGTTGATCTCCCGAAGTGCGATGCGAAAATGCGGCAGACAAAGACCTTCGGACGCTTCGAACGCCTTCTCCAGCTTTCGATCGCTGATGTACTTGCCCAGCGTTTCGATATAGCGCTGCTCGCATTCCACCATATAACTGCAGACCGCACACGCTCCGCTGGGGGCCAGATGATTTTCCAGGGCCGACTGGCTGCGAGCGGTGAAATTCTGCAGCCAACCCCCATTTCCATTTGGCGAGTCTGCCATAAAAGCGTTGACCACTTCCTCGAGACCGACGGTGTACAGCATGGCGATCTCCAGCGATCCACCGATGTATTCGGTCGCCCTGGCGCTGTGCAGCGCGCATAACCCTCTCCGCTCCCGGAATGCCTGTTGGGTTTCGGGGTTGAGGAGCATCTCGGAGAAGATGGAATCGAGATACCGATCCGATTTCTGCACCAGCAGATTGCACACGGGGCAGCCCGGGTGCTCGAGCACGTCGATCAGATCGTAGTAACTGAAAGGTTTCGAGTCTTTTCGATCGCTTCGACCGATTTTCAGGTCAATCTTCGGCAGCACTTGTTTGATTTTCGAATCCACGGTTCAACCTCACCCATATGTTTTGCTTGCAGATCACAGCACACGAGACACGAGCAAAGAACCGCTTCCGCTCGTAGTCCTTCAACTAGATCAATCATATGGCACAGTTCTTTACCGCGACCTTGCAGTTTCTCTACTGTTCTGCGAAGTGATTTTATGGTCCCTTTTGGAAATCTCCCCTTGGCGATGCGGTTGGCTGTGGACATCAATTTAAGTCAAGCGCGAGTTCCGTCCCGGGTTGGACCCGAAACAAGCTGCAACTTATTCCGTCAATCAGCGTATCTACAGAAGAAGGAGGTGCCCTGAATGGACACGACGCTCCTGCGTCCGATATGGGCGCGCATCTTTCGGCGCGCCTGGTTTTTGAATCTCGTCTTGTTCTTGATCCTGGCCGGCATCCGCTGTTGGGGCTTGTTCGGGCCAACTGAGACACGCATGCTCGTCATGCTGAATTTCCTGTTGATGTGGTGCTTTCCGTTCGTCTTCTACTCCAGATCCGGACGCAGGGCTGTGGGTTTGAATCGCATACAAGATTTCCGCTGGCTTTATCGGGGGATGTTTTTTGCCGCGCTGGCGTCGCTGATTATCTTTTTCATCGGCTATGAATTGTATGGCCTTGGAGCCGATAATTGGTATATCAGCCTTCGAGATTCGTTTGACATCGATGCTGCGTCAAAGCAACTTCCACGTGTACAGCTATTTCTGCTGTACACGGTCCCCGCAATCGTTTTTAGCCCCGTCGGGGAGGAGTTCTTTTTCCGCGGAATGATCCATGCCGCCGTTGAGAAGCGGCTGGGAGGAAGAGCGGCGACAGTGGTTAATGCGGCTGCTTTCAGCAGCGTACATCTTTTGCATCATGGTATCCGCCAGGCGTCTACAGGCTTGCCGTTCACCTGGGTCTCGGGGGCGTTGTGGTTTATGATGATGATGGGATTGAGCTGGTTTCTGACGCAATGCCGTACGCAGGGTGGTTCGATATGGCCTGCCGTTGCGGCCCACGCCGCGTTCAATCTGGTCACGAACGTGACGATTTTCTGGGTGCTGCTCTAGACCGGCTTCCACAGAGGGGAACAAAATAATAGCGATAGGCGTTTGAAGATAGAGAGGAGTAAACGGATATGTCTCGGACTGCAGCGATGAAATTTGCTCTCGTATTCCTCGTCCTGTCAGCAGGATGTAGTGTGATATCTCCTGACACAGCCTCGGATACCGCGGTGTCCTTCACGATCACCGTCGATGCAGGCATGTTTTCTGTGCAGCGTCCAGTGCGCTTTGTTTTCTGGAACGCAGCGCAATTGGAAATCGCGCAGCGAAATGCCAGTTGTTCGATCTCCTACAATGCTGAGACGGAAACGGAAGAGGTTCACTGTCCTACGGGTGTGGTCTATGAACCGGTCACACCGATCGAGTTTGCGCTATCGCGGGATGAAATTGGCGATCGTGTAGAGCTTACTCCGGGTAATATTTTGGTGGGGGAACGCTACCGGCTTCAAATCGCCGGACTGAGCAGCGATAACTGCAATACGACCGCTGCCAGCATCGATGACGTTGCCCGGAAGGCGACGGTCGTCGTTGAGGACCTCATGTGGATGACGACCGAGATGGCTTGCCAGGAGCCGCCCGGACAGTGAAAGGCGCGGGCAGCACAACATTGGAACGGATCGAAACGACGGCGGCCAGGTTCCCGGCTGCCGTCCTGTAATTTTCTGAGTGTCGGATCAATTCATTCCGCGAGCGTCTCTCATTAAGGCCGTCTCTCGATACTCACGGGGTGTGCTTCCCGACCATTTCTTGAAGGCCTTTCTGAACACACTGGGTTCGGAGAAACCGAGCAGATAGGTGATATCTTCGACCGTGTAATTCTCACACAAGTACTTTTTCGCCAACCGCACGCGCGTGTCTTCGAGAAGTTCTCGAAAGACAACCCCTTCGCTTTTCAAGTGATTCTGCAGCGTGCGTACGCTCATCGACATTTCGTCGGCGATGCTGCCCAACTTGAGATCCTTGCTGTCCAACCGGGCGAGGATGTGTTTGGTCACGGCTCGGGTCGTTTTATCGATCCCTTCGATTTCCGCGAGATATTCCCGCGCGTAGTTTTCGAACTGCTCCAGCAGGTTTCGATTGGGCTGCAGCAGGGGTGTGTTTCCTACACGGGTATCGAATGTGATGGAAGTCTGCCTCTGACCAAACAGAACCGGGGAGCGGAAAATCCTTTCGTATTCGCTGATCGATGCGGGTTGTGAGTAGTCGAAGCAAACCTCCAGGGGATCGATCTGCTTGCCCGTAAGGCTCCTGCCCATGCGCACAGTACTTGAGAGTGTGGATTCGTAACAGTGCCGCGAGAGAGCGGGTGCGTATTTCGGTGTCGAAAGGATCACCTTTACCTTTCCCCAGCCGAGCTGTGCCTTCATTTGGATCAGATTTCCCACGATCTTCGAGTACCGCGCCGATTTTTCTGCGGCTTCGCTGAGTGTTTGGCAGTTCATCATCATGTACCCGAGAATCGACCAACTGCCGGGTTCGGCAAACTCCCCCATGTGCAATCCAAAACAGGGATCCTGGGTGGTGCTTGCGGCCTCTTCCTGGATGGCGATATAGGTTTCAACCGGGATGTGGCTATCCGGATCATGTAGAAAGCTGGGATCTACTCCTGCGGACTGAAAGATCCCGTCGATGTCCGCGTCGAGATGTTTTAAATAGCGGAGCAGCTGCGAGAGCACCGATACAGAAACGGCAATCGGGGGTCTGTTCTTTCTCTTCATCTCGTTCCTACGATACCATGAATGAAAACGCTGTCAATTTGCACGAAACGGGTCTTGCCTTGCGCAAGAGGCCACGAATCGTGCAGGAATGGTCATTGTTGGGCGCTTCTCCAGGTACTACAATTCCTACAGTGGCCGCATGACGAACAGACGGGCTTGCTCTTTCTAGGTTGGTTCATATACAGGAGAATCTCATGGGCAATGAAAATATCGATTCGCTGGGGGCATCGGATTCCGCCTCCCTCTCGCACAAAAGGTTGTACATCCTGGGGGGCGCCGCCTGCCTCGCCATTGCCCTGATGTACCTGGCCGCGGCCGCCGTTTACGTACCTGCCATGCGCCAGGAACCGGCGCCGAGCACCGTTCTGGAGTGGTTCGATTTGCTGCAAACCTATCGTCTCGTTGGGCTGTTCTACCTGGGTCTCGCCGACGTTCCCATCGTGATCCTTTTCGGATTGGTGTCCTTCGCGCTGCATGCCGCGTTGAAGGATGTGGACGACGTGTGGTCGACGATCGCCGTCCCATTTGCTTTTGTTGGCATGGCTGTGTATCTGGCCACGAACGTGTCCTTCTCGATGCTTTCACTCAGCGGCGAGTATGCTGCTGCGGCGAGCGAGGCGCAGCGAACTGCGGCTCTCGGAGCCGGCCAGGCGCTGCTCAGCGTCACCCATGGAACGGGCGGGGTCGCCGGGTTGGCCCTGATTTGGTCGGCCGGTTTGATATTCTCGATTCTCATGCTTCGCGGTCGAAAGCTGAACGTACCGGCGGCATGGATCGGAATCATCGCCTTTGCGCTGCTCGTGCCGAGTTTCTTGTTCTCGGGATACACGTATGGCGCCTCGTCCGGGATCGGCGAAGCCCTGGCGTTGATCACCAGCATCGGCGGTGGAATGCTTTCGCTGGTGTGGTACGTCCTCACCGGCCTGGGACTGATACGGCTGGGCCGCGTACAAAGGTAGAGAGGGAGCGCAGGATGACGAATTCAAAGGATGTCGATCGTTCCAGCGCCTTAGAAACCGTCGCCTCCGTGACGGGCGTTCTCGCGGGTTTGACGGGTTTCGAACACGGTTTGCTGGAGACGCTGCAGGGCAACTTTTCGATGAGCCGTGGCGTGATCGAAGCCATCGGCCCGGCGCAGCGCTTTTGGGCGTACGGTACGGAGCCCGCGTACACACTCGTTCCCAATTTTCTGCTCACTGGGGTACTGGCGATGAGCCTGGGGTTGATCATCATGATCTGGTCGGCCGGATTTATCGAGCGGAAAAGAGGCGCATGGATCCTGGCGCTGCTCAGCGTCGGGCTGTTTCTGGTCGGAGGTGGGTTTGCCCCGCTCGTGCTGGCAGTGATCCCGGTTATCGCAGCAACCCAAATCGGCAGACCGTTATCGTGGTGGCGGTCTCATCCGTCTTCACGGGCGTTGGACGCCCTGGCGCGGTTGTGGAAATGGGTGTTCATACTGTTTGTGTTCCTGTGTCTCCTGGCGATGATCGTCGCCATTTTTGGGATCCCATTGGTATGGATTTTCGATGCAGACGCCACGCTCGAGATTCTGAGTACGAAGGGAAACGTCACCTTTTTCGGACTCGGCCCGCTGTGCTTGATCGGCGCATTTGCCCACGACAGTAGAACTCGTTGATGTTTGGTAGACTGGGGTCGCAGTTTTTATCGAAAACCCGTAAAGTGGGGTAGCTATGAAATACAGACACATCAGCGTACCGAAACGAGGCGGACCCGAGGTCCTGCAGGTCGTCGAGAACGATCTGCGCTCGCCGGCGGCCGGTGAGGTGCGCGTCAAGGTGCTCGCTGCGCCCGTGAGTTTGCCGGACGTCGAAGCGCGCTATGGACGTACGCCGTTTCCTCCGAAGCTGCCCTTCGTACCCGGCTATGCCATCGTCGGTGACGTGGACGCGACGGGTGAAGGGGTCACCGCTGCCGGAATCGGGGAGCGTGTTGCGGCCTTGACGGCATACGGCGGCTACAGCGAGTACGTGTATCTCTCTGAAGCTGTTTTGATTCCCGTACCGGCCGCGATCGATCCGGTGAAAGCCGCTCCGCTCATCTTGAACTACATCGTCGCCTACCAGACCATGCACCGCAGCGCGAACATAAGTGCCGGCGACAAGGCGCTCATCATCGGTGCCAGCGGCGGGATCGGGACGGCGTTCTTGCAACTTGGTGAACTCGCCGGGCTCGAGATGTACGGCCTTGCTTCGAAAGGCAAGCATCAAATTCTCGTTGAATACGGCGCGGTTCCGATCGATTACCGTACGCAGGATTTCGTCGAGGTGATCCGCAAGGAGGTGCCCGAAGGTCTCGATGCGGTTTTCGATGGCATCGGCGGCGACTACATCCGGCGAGGGTTTTCACTGTTGCGGCGCGGCGGCGTTTTCGTCGGCTTTGCCAACCCGATCAGTCTTTCGCGCACGTTCCGCTATCTGGCCTGGGCCGCTCTTTACACGCTGCTGCCGAATGGAAAGCGTGTCAAGTACTATGGAACAGGCAGCTCTCGTCTCAACAGGCGCCCATTCCTGGAAGATTGGGCAGTGCTCTTTAAGCTGTTGGAAGAAGGCAAGATCGATCCGATCATCATGAAGACGTATCCGCTGCTGGAAGCAGCGCAGGCGAATGCGCTGTTGGAAAGCGGACAGGTCGTGGGGAACATCGTTCTCGTGGCGCCGGAATTGCTATTGAAAACATGATTTCATTAAGTGTCTAATTCACTGGTATCATAAGATAGCCATTCACATGATTCGGATATGAGATTCTTTATTAGATAGCAACTGATTTCCATGTCCAGATTTTATGATTGAGGGAGTAAAGCAATGGTAACCCGAGTGGTTGTTAAATCTTTCCTTTGTATCCTTATGGGGACTCTTGCGTTAGTTGCCTGCAATTCCCCACAATCAGATCTCGGCAGTAAGGAAGACAGTCTACTCGAATTGGCTACACCGACTACCTTTTCTTACAACACGCAGGGCGATGATGAGGCGGGAGATGAGCAATCCGACGATGAGGATGAGTCCTGCCCTGCGGTGGGATTCCGCATTTCTGCAGACCACGTATTTACTTTCAGTCCCGAAGGAGCGGAGGATCAGATTCAAGTGGATGGCAACACATTGCCGGGGGTGAGTTGTTATTTTGGATTGAGAGAATCGGAAGATCAGCCGGGAAAATGCAGGATTGTATATACCAACGATGGGTATTACCAAACGGATGCTGACAAATGTAATCTCACCGGACAAAGCCAGGCGCTGATCGAATTGGCGGCGGGATGCGAGGGGGAAAACTACGTGCTCGAAATCTCGGATATCCCCGATCCGGATGCCGGTATCGGGGGAGTGCTCGATTGTCCGACGGTCCAGAAAACCTTCCCTAACGTCACTTTCTACCCGCCCACACTTACGGACGTGACGTTTCCAACGTCGGATACATCATATCTCGCATCGGAAAATGGACCCAGCCCATTGGGTTTCGAGTATGTGAAGAAATGGGATATCGAGGTTGTCACCAAGGCGCCGTGCGAGGAGATAAAATTACTGCAAAAGTATGCCGAAGCTACCAAAAAACGTATGGAACTCTATGAAGAGCTTGCAGGTGAAGCAACGAGTGCAAAGGATCTCGATCAGCGTGTTCAAGATGCGATGGACGAATACTTTCAGAACGAGGTCGACGCCGGAACCATCGAGAGTGTTGAGGCTCCGGAATCCGCTGGGCATTATGACCCTTGTGTAGAGAAAAAAGTCCACGTCAATTATTTCTGTAATGGCACAAAGATAAAGCCCCCGTTATGTGGGTGGTTGGACGAAGGCTTCAACACCCACGAGCAGACACATCAAGACGACTCTGCCGCACAGGATATGGATACCTTCACGTATTGTAACGAGGAAAGCCCAGCAGAAGCTAAAATTGCCTCCCGGTGGGAGGTGAACGCCTACGGGAAGCAGCTCGAGGTGTATAACCAACTACTCGAAATATTCAGGGATCTTTTCCCCGAGTGTTTTGAATAACGCTGATAACAACCGTGTACGAATAGTATGCCAGAAGGTCGATACGGCATTCTCTCAACCGCAACTGAATATCACTTCAGTTGCGGTTTGATTTCCATTCATCTGCGCCTGAGTGCCGCAGCGATCGTCTGAAAAATCTCGACCTTCGAGACCATGTGTGAGAACAGTCTGCGGAGAATCTATATCAAGTGGCCGACAACCTCGCAGCCAGTTGCCGGTGTGCCACTTCGACGCATGTCACGGTAACGAGGATGGCCGCACCAAAGAAGAAATTCAAGTTGCGACCGCCGGCGCATTTTCGTTGGCGTAGGACACTCCTGCCACCCACATCGTGGGAAAGGTAATCCCATTCAGAAGCTGGACAATCAAGGTGAAAGATGGAGATGTGGATACCGCGAAGAGGAACATGCGCAAGGAGGTCAGTACCATCGACAAAATCAACAGCCGATACGATCCGAGTCGATTGACGAGTCGATTGCTGAAGAACACGATCGGAATTTCCGAGATCGTGCCCACCGTCAGGGCAAGTCCCATGGTAGATTCAGACGCACCCAGTTCACTCATGTAGGGAAAGAAGAAGTTATTCAGCGCGGCGAGCGACAATCCTCCTGCAAAGGCCACAATCAAAAACAGAACCCAGTGTGGATTGGTAAGCAGCACACGGTCTCTTTCCCCAACGGGAACGTTGTCCTCTATTGGTCCATACATTAATTTCCGGCTGATGAAAAAATTCAAGAAGAACAAGCCGGCGAAGCCCCAGAAGGCGAACTTCAATCCATAACTTTCGACGACTGTTCCTGACAGAGCTGCGGCCAATCCATAGCCAATCGAACCGCCGACACGAACTCGACCGTAGAGTTCTTTTTGGTCGCCCAGCATGTAGATCGTAGCACTGTCCACGAAAGGCGAGATCGGGGCGAAGAACGTGTTGAGCAGAATGGCGATAATCAGAATCGGCGCGAATGTCGTTGCCAGTGGATATACGACCAGCATCGCGATCCCCAGCAGGATTGCCAGACTCATGATCAAGTGGTGCCGGCGCGTCGCATCGGCGAGTGCGGACCACAGTGGAGCGACAAAAAACGTAACCAGTGGCGTGATGCCCGTCAGTATGCCGATTTGTGCACCGCTGAATCCCAGTCTCTGGTAATAAAGTACGATGAACGGCGATACAAACGCCGTGGACGCAAAGAGTATGAAATTAAAGCCAAACGGCCAGATTTTCTTCATCTTCTTTCAGACGTTCGAGTGGAGTTCGAATAACTCACGAGTTATTCAAAATACGGAGGTGCGGCTTTGGATTGGCCGCACCTCGATTGATCCGGGGCCAACATCATACATCAACGCGTGGGATATAGACGTATGATGCGTTTATGTCGGTCTGCACGAGTGTCACAATCAAACCGTCTGTCTGATCGTGCTACGTGCGCTTTAACGCGAGGAGTTTATTCGCGTCTGCGGGAAGATACCCTGCCAGCCCCACGGCTGCCGCCGCCCGTGATGATCATCGCACCGATGGCAAAGCCCAAGTTGTACCAACCGCCATTGTTGTACACTTCGTACATGTTCACTTTTTCGTTGAAGAGTGAAATCACGAAGGTCACCGGGGCGATGATACCCTGCCACAAGCCCTGCCAAAATCCGGCCACCTCTCCCTCCGGATTTGGTTCGTCTTCCATCACGTTCGGCCCGGGCGCGCAAGCGGCAAGCGCCAGCAGGATCACGACCGCCAGTATTACCAAGAGATGTTTATTCATCTTTCCCTCCTCCTTGATGATAGGATCTTTTCAAGAGTGCGCAGGCTGACCTTTTCCTTACATCATTGTAAATGTGAATCCACCTTTCAGTACACCGATTCGGACATTTGTTTATCCATCAGTCGTTCTGCAGCAGAAGCGGAGCGCCGCGTCCGAGTCGGAAAAACGTACGCCCGAGTTGAACGTACCAGATTACATACCCGGGGAGACATAGGAACAAGAAGTACGTCCCGACGATGGGCACGAAGAAGAGGCATACGGCCAGATTGGTGAGGATGCCGACGTAGGCCGTCGCTTTGCTGAATATCTTGCCGTGCAGCATCAACAGCGAACTGATGAGCAGCGACGCTCCGCCCAGGAAGGTGTTGGCGAGATAGGCCGTGCCGTCGAACTGCGCCAGCAAGGCCTCCCCGGCGGCCAGGTACTGGCTTTTCGCTGCTTCGGTCGCCGCTGCTGCATAACCGTCACTCAGCGTGATGAGCTCCGCCATGGGTCTGGCGGGAACGATGAATACGGCCGCCAGCAGCCCCATAACCAAAGCGATCAAGGCGTAGGATTCGTTGACTTGTTTCAACGAAGCGTACAGGGCCAGAAAGAGCAGGACGCCGATGATGTTGCTGAGGAAGAGCAAGAAATCGAGCGACATCAATCCTCCCAGGCGGTCATTTTGGAGCGTCGTATAGATTTCGCGCACCGGAGTTGATCCGGGAGTGTAGGGCCAGGTGACGAAGGCGATGCCTCCCAGGACGATCAGGAGTTCCAGGATGATGGTGGTGGCTCCGCCGACTTTATAAAGATCCTTCCAGTGGGAATCTGTGGAACCGGCACTTGTGGTTTTCATGGGTGATTATCCTTTTCTATTTTCAGGTGATCGCGAATCGATTTATTTCATGCGGGCAGTGACGGTCCTGCCGGTGTGCTTTTCCCCAGTTGGAAGATCCTGCGTGCGATCATGATGTTCCACACGAACAGCAGCACGGCCGAGAAGGCCGAAACGTACATGCCCACGACGGGCAGAAACAAGCCGAGGTCGAAGACGCTGGAGACGATGCGCACGTACGCCGTTGCCCGGCTGAAGATCTGGCTGCGCAGCATGACGATGGAGAGGATCAGGCCCGTGATCGACCCCAGCAGGTAACTGACCATGTAACTGGTTCCGTGAAATATCGCCAGGAGCCCTTCTCCTGCCGATAGATACATGACGCGCTGCGCTTCAGTGGTGGCCGCCGCGAATTGATGGCTAAGGTGCAGCATTTCGAGGGCGGGCCTGGCCGAGAAAAGCGCCGCAGACCCCGCAATGGTCAGCGCGAGATACAAGGCCATCAAAGCAGGATCGGTGCGCCGCAGGGCGGCGTACAGGGCGAGCGAGAGAGGTATGGCGAGAGCGCCGTAGACGATAAAAAGCACTTCGAAGGACAACAGACCCAGCAGCGCATTGTCTTGAAACAACTCGAACCAACCCAGCGCTGTGCTCGGTGGTGGGACTATGCTGAAGATTGCGATCTGTATCGGGACGATCGAGATCATCAGCAGAACGGAAATCCCCGCGATCTTGTAGAGTGATTTCCATTGTGAGATACGGTTTTCTTGATTTGTTTTGGTCATGATTTCTCCTTATCGTGTTTGTGGTTCAAGGACAGGATCACGAATCCGCGCCCGTGCAGGAAACGCAGCAATCCGATGACGCCGGATTGATCGGTGCGAACTTCGAATTTTGTGTTAGGCCCTTCCAGGCATCCGGTTTTCATCTGCAGCGGACTCGCGGGGCCGATCTCTTCCGGATCGATCCGGCCGCGAAGCAGGATGGTATACGTCTGCATGTCTTTCATGAGCGATCCTCCTGCGAGACCAGACACCTTGTCTTCGTCCACCTCATCGATCCTGCGTCTTCATTCTAGAGGCGCGCATTCATAAAGTCAGCGGATGAAAGTTGTATTTATTTTTCAATGCATGGGGAAAGCGGGTTACTCGAAAGTGTAATCGGTGGGCCAGGGATTGCGAAATATGGAGCGTTTTATCAGAACAGACCCAACTGGCGCGCCCGGGCGAGCGCCTGCGTGCGGCTGTTTACCCCCAGTTTTCCGTAGATGTTGCTGGTATGTTTTTTCACCGTGTGCAACGTGATCGCCAGGCGTTCGGCGATTTCCTGGTTGGATAGACCTTCGCCGATCAACGCCAGAACTTCCATTTCACGCTCGCTCAGCGGGTCGACCAACACGGATTGTGCGGCTGTGGGTTTGTCCGCAGCTTCAACGCCTCGACTCTCCGGGAAGGCGGCCACGATACGTTCGACGTACGCCGCGCTGGCGTTTCCTGTTTCGCCCCGTGCCAGCAGGGTCCTCAACATCTCCATGAGCGGCGTTCCCTCATCGATGAAGATGCTGATAAAATCTTCCGGCTCGGCTAACTCCAGGGCCCGACTCGTATCGGCGGTGCTTTTTTCAATATCGCCGGCAGCTGCGTGCATCTGGCTGCGCAGCAGAAGCAGCTCCAATCCGAGAAGCAAGTATCGACGCCGCATCGATTCTTCGACGATGCGGTCCGCCAACGCGATTCCGGTCTTCAAGTTTGCCATTTCCTGCTTGGTCCTCGCCCGGTAGAGCAGGATACGAAATGCACTGGTGTAAAGCGCCCCTGTGGGCGGCGTGACGATCCGGGCGGGTTCCTGCTCGGGATAGCTGAATCCGTCCTGAAAAGAAAAGCCCAGGGGCGCCAGGATGGCTTCCGCATTGGCGAGGCGATTGCGGGCCAGGTGGATGCGAATCTCCTGAGCCAACGCTTCCTCCCGCACCACCGTCGGCGCTTCCGCGCGCATCAACCCCGAGACGCTTTGGATCTGTTGATCGGCGGCTTCCAGGTCGCCTTCAAGTTGATGCAGGCGGGACAGCACGACACCGTAATAGACCTTGGCATCGCTGTAGCCGCTCAGCTCGCTCACGCGGATGGCGCGTTGGAAATATTCGAACGCTTTTTCCAATTGGTGCCATTGGTAATGCACCACACCGAGTTCACCGTACACGGCGGTGCTGATGGGGGGCAGTGACCCCGAACGATCCATGCGTTCGATTCCACGAGAGACGATCTCGAAGGTGAAATGCAGTTGGCCGTGCTGGATGGCCATCAGGGCTAGCCCGGAAATGCCCAGAAGTTCGTAAACCGAATTGCCCACCGTTTCGCCGTATTGGATGATTCGCTGGAAGGCTTTCAGGGCATTGTCGTAATCGTCGAGCTGTTGGTAGGCACCGGCCAGTCCCAAATCGATCATACTGCGCACGCGTCCGTCGTCCTGGAGCACGAGCGCCAGCGCCCGGTTTGCCAATTGCAGACTCTCAGCCGGCTTTCCCTGTGCATTGAGCAGCATGATCTGCAGCGCGAGCCACTTTGCCTGGAGAATGGGATCATCGTCCCCAAAATTACCTTCGGACTGCAGTTCGTTTAATCGACTCAGGTACGGCGCTGCCAGGGAATACGCACCGCGTTGAATGTACATCCAGGCGAAAGCCAGGTTGGCTTCCGCGCTTTGTGCGCACCAGGCTTGGGGAATCGCCTGCAGCCAGCCGTCCACCGTTTTGATGTGCCATTTCATGAGCATGTCCATGGCGTGATTTTCGATCAGGCGTACCGCAACAGCATAATCGCTGGCAGCCAGTGCGTGTTCGATGGCCTCGCTCGGCATGTCCATCCGGGCGTACCATCGACTGGCGCGTTGATGAAGCCCGGCTACGGATTCCTGATCGAAGTCCTGCAGACGATCGTGCAGCAGATCGGCAAACAGGGCGTGGTAGCGGTACCAGTGCCGCCGGTCATCCAGCGGGATCAGGAACAGATTGGCGCTGAACAGGTCTTCCAGTAACGCGCGGCTGTCCTTGCGTCCTGTGACCGCATCACACAAATCCCCGGTCAGACGTTCCAGAACCGACGTCTCTACCAAAAAGCGCTGGATTTCTGGTGGTTGCCGGCTGAGCACTTCCTCGGTCAGGTAACTCAAGATAAAGCGCTGACTTCCGCTAAGATTAGCGATGAATTCAGATGGGTTCTCTCTGTCACGGATCGACAAACCGGCGAGATGCAAGCCGGCAATCCATCCTTCGGTACGATCGACCAGCTTGCGGATGTCGCTTGTTGAGAGGGAAAGTTCCATTGATTGGTTGAGGAACTGATCCGCTTCCTTCTCCGAAAAGCGCAGATCGCCGGCGCGAATCTCGCTAAGTTTGTCGTTTGCGCGCAGCCGGGCCAGCGGCAAGGATGGATCTTCCCGGGTGATCAAAACCAAGTGAAACGCCGGAGGAAGGTTCGAAATCAAATCTTCCAAAACATGCAGGATGTATGCATCCTGGATCACCTGGAAATCGTCCAGCACCAGCAGAAACCGATTCTCGACGCGGAGGATGTCACCGATCAGGGTCGTGCTGAAGATTTCGACGGGCGGCAGCTGACCTGCACGCAGCACGCCCTCGATCTCGCCCCCGATGTCGGCGTCGATTTCTTGCAGCGCAGCGATCAGGTACGTGAAGAAGCGGCCGGGATCGTCGTCCGCCGCATCGAGGGAAAGCCAGGCCGTAGGCCAACGATCCAGTGAATCGACCCACTCACTGACACAGACTGTCTTACCAAATCCTGCCGGTGCGGAAACGAGAATAACCTGATGGCCGGACTCCAGCCCGTTATCCAGGTGAGCCATCAAGGATGCGCGTTGAACCCGTTTCTTGGGCAGTGCGGGGCGCTTCAATTTCGTCGTCAACAGATCAGACATAACACGCGCTTTGTTTTCATTTTCCTGGGCCTTTGATTCCTGTCTCAAGGCGCTTGCGTTTAGCGACTCTCCCGTGCCAGCCGGAAAAGACCGCGGCTGACCAAGACCCACCAGATCAACCAGATCAGTCCACCGACAGGCAGGAGCATCTCCGGCAGCGATGTCTCAAAGACGAGGCTGAGACGGGAAACGAGGGTGATCACAAATCCGAGTATGCCCACATAAGCTGTTGCCTTATTGAAAATCCCGCTGCGCAGGATGACGACTGATATGAGCATGCTGGCGGCGGCGATAAAGAAGTACCCCATCGTGTCGATCGTGGCCCGTACGGGAGCCGCCAGCGCCTGTCCTACTGCCAGTAACTGGTCCTTTTGTATTTGTGACGTTGCTGCCGCGTATTCCTCGCTGAGTTTGAGCATCGTGGATCCCATATCGGCGCGCGAGGCGACGAATACGGTGATGCCCAGTAGGGCGAAGAACGCGGCAATCAACCCGATCGACTCGTTCCCTCGCCTCAGCGCCATGTAGAGCGCCAGGAACATGACACCGAGCAGGGCGATGGAAACCACGTCGAACACGTTCAGCGCCAGCAAACCGATCAGCTTATTGTCCGCGAACAAAGTGAACCATTGCAGCGAACTTGTCGGGTAAGGATCACCGGCCAGAATTACGCCGATGATCTCGATCACGTATGTGGCCAGCGCAATCAGCGGGGCAATCGCACCGGCCCGGTAGAGTGGTTTCCATTGTTTTTCTGTGAAAATGTTGTTTTCAGGGTTTTTTTGTGGCACGTTTTGATTCTCCATTTTGGTTTGATTGAACTACAGTACTGATAAGTAATGTACGTATAAGTATGGTGTAGAAGTTTGAACTTATCAAGAGCAGCCAGGGGTGTTTACGCTGATAATTTGAGCATTGGGGAATGTAGGAATCGAATCAGTAGCCTATAGAGTTACAGAGATCACGATTACCATCGGCTTAGCGGGAGGCATCTCTATCGACACGCGTACGCAGCCCGATCCACACGCATACCACGATACCGGCGGCGACCGCAATCATCCCGGAGGGTCCGATCGTGACTTCCATGGGTCCCGAGACGCAGGGTGACACGAGCCCAAAGTTATGGGCGATGATCCCTCCTCCGAACATACCCAGGATAAAGTAGGCTGCGTCTCCATTTCCTTCCCCCGTGAGGATGAGCTGCCGTGTCGGGCAGCCTCCCGCCAGCGCAGACGCAATTCCAACCAGGACCATGCCTAAGAAGTTCCAGAGATGTTGGTTTTGAACAACGGGTTGATTGGAGAAACCAACGTGAATCTGGCCCAGGAAAATATTCGTCACCGTGGCCGCGACGAGTAGACTGAGTGCCCCGCTGAGGAGATGTGTGTTTCGCATGAGTGCAACGTCCCGAAGCGATCCCATGATGCAAAAACGTGTGCGTTGGCCTAAAAAACCGATCAACAATCCCACGCCCAGGGAGAACCAGATGGCGGCGTGCATCGAGCCTGTACCCACGTAACTGGAGAAAATAGGACCATCCTCGGCGAAGCGCGGCCGGAAGATCAACAATAGCAGCATGCCGACCATGGTGATTGGAACGAGCCAGCTGAAATAGGCAGGCAGTTGCCTGGTGCGGCCCGGTGTGTATCCAGCCTTGAGCAGCTGCACGCCAATTATGACTCCAAGACCGAAACCGGCTATTCCCACGAGCGCATTCAAATCCCCGCCCGCCAAACGGAGCAGGGTTCTCAACGGACAGCCTTGAAAGACCAATGCGCCGATGGCCGCGAATGTGCCCAGAATCAATGGTATGAGCGAAAGTGTGGTTGCCCGGTTGCGATGCTCAGAAAAGAGTCTGGCGGTAAGAAAAGCACCCAACACGATACCCATGATCTCGGGACGGATGTACTGTACTGCCCCTTCGCGGTGAAAACCCAGCGCACCGCCGATGTCGCGTAAAAAACCTGCGATGCAAATCCCCATGTTGGGAGGATTGCCGGCGTAGACTAAAAGCGCGGCCAAACCACCGATAGTAGCCCCGGCAAAGACGATTCCGGGTCGAGAGGCAAAGAAAGTGGATATTTTATTTCGCATCGATCGGGCCTTTTTTATTAGGCATCGTTATATATCGTAAAAACCCTCGGTTTCGATTTGGGCGGATTGAACTAAGGCCTCAGATCGTTTTCGATCGGGTCGTGAGATGCGTACGCAGACTCCGCAATCTGAACTCAGGCGGCGAGGCACGGGAATTAATTGGGAGCTGATCCCGGCTCTTTGCAGAATTTTCTCGATCTTTATTGCGTAACTGGTCGAATAGACCAATATTACTGTGTGAGTCTTGCTCACAGTTGTTCCTTTGTAGCGTTGTGTTTTCTACTGAAATGGAGCATTTTATTTTTATGACTCAGCTGTCGGACGGCTGAAATCGCGGCACGGACATCTTCGCGGGTGTTCATAGCTCCCAGGCTGAAACGAACGGTGCCGGTCGGGAAGGTGCCCAGCGTTTTATGTGCTGCAGGCGCGCAGTGTAAACCCACGCGGCAGAGGATGCCGAACTCTTCGTCCAGACGCAATCCAATTTCAGAAGGCGCTTGATCGTCAATATTGAAGGAGATTGTTGGCGTTTGGAATGCCGCATTCAAGCTCCCGTAAACCGTAACGCCGGGGATATCGAGCAGGCCGTCCAGTAATCGCTGGGTTAACTTCGTCTCGTGCGAACGGATCGAATCCAGACCTTTTTGCAAAATCCAGTGAATGCCGGCATTCAATCCCGCTATGCCTACGCCGTTGGGTGTACCACTTTCACCTAGATCGGGCAAAAAGTCAGGATGTTCTTCCAATTCGGAGCGGCTGCCGGTTCCCCCTCGTTTGAGCGGCACGAAGCGCTTTAGGTCCACGCGCGGGCCAACGATTAAGCCACCCGTTCCCATAGGCCCGTAGAGTGATTTATGCCCCGTAAACGCCAGCAGGTCGATTTGATCTGCCTGCATGTCGATGGGAAATGCGCCTGCGGATTGAGCGGTATCCACCAGCAAGAGCAGGCCGTATTGGCGAGCGATTTCGCCAATTTCCGCAACGGGCAATATCGTGCCGACGACATTGGAGGCATGATTAACCGCCAACATGATGGTGTTGGGTCGTATCGCTGCGGCAACATCTACAAGGGGAAGATAACCTTCCGCAGAACACTTAACGACGGTCAACTCGAGTCCGTTTTGTTCCATCGCCCGCAAAGGACGCATCATAGAATTGTGTTCCATACTGGTCGTAACTACGTGATCGCCCGGTCGCAGGTATCCGTAGATTGCCAAATTGAGAGCTTCAGTGACGTTGGATCCGAAAATGACACCCAGTGGATCGGGAGCGTTGAATAATCTTGCGACACTCTCACGTGTTTCATATACAATGCGAGCCGCATCCACAGCCATGCGATGCCCGGAACGGCCGGGGTTTGCTCCCGTCTCCGTCAAGAAATGCGCCATGGCAGCGCCCACTGAGATTGGCTTGGGCCATGACGTTGCCGCATTGTCCAGATAGATGAGCTGCTCATTGATATGCATATGCTTCCGCCTACTTGAACCCGTCTTTCCGTTTCAATAACACAATCTCGGGTTTCATCATGTTGGTAATGGTCAGATAAGATGCATCATGCGAGAGATATAACGATACGAACATGGGCGTCTCGGCTACGTCTACCAAAACCCAATTCATGCCACCGTCGGTAGTTTGAAACTCGACGACTTTGCTTTGTGAATTTCCAGTAACATGCAGCAGTACCAGGCCATGCTGGTTGTCCAGAAAACGCAGCCCTGCCGATGCGGTTTCGACCTCGGATATCTGTGCATCTCCGATTGGCAAAATTCGTTCTTGCCAGGTTTCACCACCATCCACAGTGACGAACAATCGTCCAGTGGTATCGAGAACAGCGCCTTCATTCGGTGCTTGCAGCGAAATTGCCATTATCTCGGACATATCTTCCGGCAAGCTCACCGATTGCCAGTTGCCACCGCCATCGATTGTAATTCCCAGGTTGTCCGTCGACGCTATCCAACCTGTGCTGGCATCGAGGAAACTTAGGAACTTGCAATAGTTGCCGAAATCGTTGACGGATTCCCAGGTCTGTCCGCCATCGACGCTTCGGGCTACGGGGCCCAGACTGCACTGCCAATCCACAAGAGGACTTACTACATCGAGTCCGAAGAGACATTCAACACTGCTGTCGGACATGATCCAGGATTGGCCGCCGTCCAATGTGACGTGTGCTTTTCCTTCATCCGATGGACCACCAGTTATGCCAATATCGGAATTCAAGTACGCCGCGACTCGTATCGCGTGGTCGATGGCGTCTTTACGCAGAAACTCCCAGGAATCCGATAGAAGTACGTATTCCTGATCCATCGTTGGGTCGGTAATGTCTGATGGGCCATCGAACGTGGAACAACTGTTCATCGCAACGATCGAAAAGCCGATCAGGAAGGCGCGACACAGGATATGCTTCATCATGGCTTTTACGTGCTCACCTTCTTTCCGACGTCATTCGGTATTGTGGCGAAGCACAGCGATCTTCCCCGAGACTGACAGGATCGTCAGATATTTCCCGTCTCTCGTCAGATACGTGGAGCCGAGAGTGGCAGGCACGATTTCTTCCTGCCAGGCCTGACCACCATCTGAAGTCGTCAGCGCTATGACTTTGCTGTCTCCGCCTCCGAAGATGTTGACGATCACGATTCCGTTGTCGGCGTCCATGAAACGAATGGCGCCAAAAGTTGTGGAATCATTCGCCTCAAGTTTCATTTCACCGTATTTACCAAGAGGCAATGAGATCTTGTTCCAACTCTGCCCACCATTGGCGGTGAGGTACAAATCTCCGCCCTTGTACAAGAGATATCCATCCGTGCTCGTTCTGAGTGAGATGGTGACGATATTGTAGACATACATATCCTCTGGTAGTGGGAATTCCGTCCAGGTTTCACCCGCGTCGGTACTCAGTTGTGAGTTCGGTGTTTGCTTTGGCGAGAGATACCAGACTGTATTCGCGTCGACCGCACTCACTCGACAGAATGGTATTCCGGCGCCGTCAGCATCGCCTTCCCAGGTAAGGCCACTGTCTTCAGTCAGGCGAATCACCGAGGCGTTGCATTGCCAGATCGTGTTGACATCAACGATGTCCAGACCGAACAGTCAACCCGAACTCGTGTCGGAGGCCACCCAGGTCTGACCACCATCATTGGTGATGTGAAGTTTACCTGTTGAATCGGCACCACCGGTAAATCCCAGTTTGTCATCATAGAACGCCGCCATTCTTACGTTTTGTTCAACGCGATCCAACTCAAGCACGATCTCCCACGGTTCGACTGGTTCTGGCGTTGAAGTTTTCGTTGGAACGGCCGCTGGAACTTCGGTGGTCGGCGATCCGCTTTTCAACGCGCAAGCTGATAGAAATGAGGAAGCTATAAAAAGTAGTGTGTAAAATTTCTTCATCCTTTGTTCTCCTTTTTTTGTCATTCCGTAAGCGGGGCTACGTCCTTGCGTCTCACCAGAAGTAAATTCAAACCCAGATCCCGGATGCGGGATAAAATTCCGTGAAGCGCAGCTTGATCGGGGATGTCGCCGTATAAAGTGGTCACGATCTTCCCCTCACGTTCCTCGACGCTGATCTGCATGTCCTCAAACCAGGAAGACCATTTATGATCCAGCCGTCCCTGGACTTCAATTTCATACGTCGTCAGAGAATCCGTGCATTTTTTCGGTTTGTTTTGCATCCTCGGCCTCTTGGGAGTACAAAAACCGGTTGCTTGAATGGACTTACTCTATCAAGCAACCGGGATGGTTGTCGTCACCCAAGTGGGTGATTGCAGGTACCAAATTCGTCGACTATTCGAGAATTCCCAACTCGCGTGCGCGAGCGACGGCTTGTGTGCGTCGTGAGACGTCAAGCTTGCGAAAAATGTGGGTGATGTGCGTTTTAACGGTGTTCACAGAGATATAGAGTTTTTCCGAGATTTCCGGGTTTGAGATTCCCGTTGCGATCAATTTCAGAATTTCCAGTTCCCGCGGTCTCAAAGGTTCGATCAGTTGATCCTGGGCCGATTTCTGTTTCTGCTGCGCATTCTCGCCCAATCTCCACTTTTCGGAGATCGAACACAACCGATCGATAAACTCGGGGTAATTGCTACTCGGTTTGGCTTGACGCAGCAGCTCAAGCACCGGCTCACCTTCACCGATGAAAATAAATGAAAACTTTTGTGGCGCGGCCATCACCAGAGCTTGTTCCAGCACCTCGATAGCTCGTTGTTGGTTTCCCCGTGCTTGTTGGGTGAGTGCCTGGATGATCTGGATTTCGATTTGCGAAGGAAGATCGTTGTGTTGCTCAGCGATTGCATCGTGACTCATCAATATGGCTTGCAATTGTTTCAGGCTGGCGAAGGGCTGCGACAGATTCCGTTGGTGCTGGGCGAGAATGACCCTGGCCAGCGTAAGGGTTTCGAGGTCAATCTCCTCACAATCCGCGTCCAGGAGTTCGCGGTGATCTTCTGCCCAATGTAGTGCCAGATCGAAATAGTGCGGTTCGGTTGGTGCCTGCCGCAACCATAATTTTACACGTTGCGTGCTGGCGTGCACTTTATCTTGAGGCCGAAGTTGCTCAGCCTTTGCCAATGATTCTAGAGCTTCTTCGATTTGCCCCCGAATTTGTTGGATGGATGCAAGTACGATCAACCCCCGACTCTGATGGCTGGGTGCGGATGTCAATTCGAGTTTGGCCAGCCCATTCTGGATATTTCGGACTGCATCTTCGAGTTGTCCTTGCTCGAGCAATGCCTCACCTAAGACGATTTCGATCGTGCCCGTGTACGGAATTAACCGATCGTCCACTTTGTCTTTGATCGTCTGCAACCCGGTCCGGCAAATCTCTACGGCTTGTTGCAGCTGTCCTTGTGCGCGGGCAATATCTGCAAGTGCGTTAATCCCAGCCGAAGCGTTGAACAAATCATTGCCGGCGATCCCGGTGTGCCAGGCTTCTTCGAAAGACTTTCTGGCGGAATCAAGGTCTCCGAGGCGTGAATATCCATTCCCCAGGTTGTATGCCAGCGCGCTGCGAAAGAGGGTTTCGTCTTCTGGAAGACGCGCAATCGATTCAAGGGTGAAGTCGATCACTTTTTGAGGGTCTTCTAAACGCAACTGAAGTAAGTAAGCCCGCACTTTATCGATGTAGTGTCTGGCGACAGGAAAGGATGCTGTCCGTGGTTTCTGCGACGTGGCTTCCGCCTCCAACGATGTTTCAGCGATTTTCAGCCACTTTTTTACCAATCCTGCAGATTCGGGTGTGTCAAGGGTGTTAAGGTGCTCCAACAGAATACAGCTGGCGAAGACGGCACTCAGTAATGCGTGGGAATGTAATACCTCTTCCGGCAGCGATTTCAGCCACTTGTACACCAGAACAGTTTCGCTGCGGTAGAAAGTGCTTAGTACATGCCGATTGATAATTTCTGCTGTGTAATTGAAATCCTGCGTCGCCAATGCATATTTAATCGCTTCATTGATCAGCCCCTCGCGCTCGAACCACCGGCTGGCTCGAATGCGGATCGAACGAATATCTGCCTCGTTTGTCGATAGACTCAGGCGGTGATAGAGTAAATCGGCAAAAAGATGGTGGTATCGGAACCAGAATCGACGATTGTCCAGTGGAATGGTGAACAAATTGATTCGTTCCAACTTGTCCAGTATCTTTTGGCTGTCATCTCGATCGGTGAGCGCATCACAGAGTGGACCGCACATCCTTTCAAGTATCGACGTTTGATAAAGAAAATCCTGAATGTGTGGCGGTTGATATTGAAGGATCTCTTCGACCAGATAGTCCATCACATAACGGTCATCGCCTGCAAACGCGTCAATGAATTCCTGCTTCCCTCTCGCATCCAATGCTTGTAGGGAAAGCGCAGCCAGATGTAGACCGACGGCCCACCCTTCCGTGCGTTTCTCCAACGCAGCGACATCGTCGTCATTTAGATCCAGATTGGATATCGTATTGAGGAATTCGCTGGTCTCTTCTTTTGTAAACCTTAGATCGGCGACTCGGATCTCCGTGAGTTCTGCGCGTGCTCGCCACCGGGATAGTGCCAGAGGGGGATTTTCCCGCGTGGCAATTACGAGGTGGATTCGCGCTGGCAGATGATCGATGAAGTAATCCAAATTATGATGGATTGATTCCTCGCGTATGAGATGGTAATCATCCAACACCAGAATGAGAGGCGAGGGGATGGCAGAAAGATCATTAATGAATATGGTCAATAAGGTATCCATGGGTGGTGGTTGAGACATCTGCAGCGAAGCTTTTACCCCTTCCCCGACCGATGGATGTAGTGCTTGAATGGCTGCAATTAAATACTGCCAGAACCTGCTATGATCGTTATCTTCCGAGTCCAACGAAAGCCACGCGGCGGAATTGCTGTGCTCTTGCAGCCAAGCACTCAAAATTGACGTTTTTCCAAAACCGGCGGGCGCGGAAATTAGTGTAATTCGCCCCGCCAGCCCTGCGTTCAACTGCTCGATCAAACGCTTGCGCGGAACGAGGTCGGGGCGAGTAGGAGGAATGTACAGCTTTGTTGACAATAACGGGTTCGACATAATTGACTACCGATAGTAATCCCTTGTTTGCGTGTGAAAACGACACGATCTTAGCATGATTTTAAGGTATTATCACTTCCCCTCGAAATCCGGGTTTTGGCATCGGGGGATTCTGGCGGTCGACGCCAAGATCAATAGTGGTTTGATACTCACATCGACCAGGAGTTATGGCAGCGTCGTTTCTTATTGACCCTGCTCCCATTGTACATAAGCCGCGTACATTTCCGGCAGCGTCATCCACTGCACCTGTCCGGATTGCACGTACGGCTGGAGGCGCTGCAGCCAGGCCTCGACCACCCCGGTCTCGACTGGCGACCCGATGCTCTTGCCGACGTAATAGATGTTCACCATGCCGGGTTCGGCGAGCGAAATGGCTTCCTCGAGTTCCGCGATGAATGCGTCGATGTCTTCCATCTGCGTGGGCATCTCGCCGTTTTCCGCAAGGATCACCAGCCGGCCATTGGGATCATGGGTGAGCCAATCCAGGCCGCTGTTGGCGCGCCAGGGATGGATCCGCTCGGCCAGGTCGGCGGGAATAACGTCGTGGCATTCCGAAGGTGTCTTGCAGTCGCGGTACTCGGGCGGGCGCAGCGCTTCAGGCATCGACATCACGCTGTACGATACGATTCCGGTGGTGAAGAGATAGCCGGCATCGGCCGAAGCGGTCACCCAATCGCAATGCGAGGTGTTGCCCGAGAGGTGCCGCACGACCACCCCCAGGGTTTCGAGCTGCTCTTTTTCGGCGCGCAGGTCGTCGCTGAAACGGGCGCAGTTGTAATTTTGCTGCCCCCCGATGTCCGCATGCACACCGACGCCGTGGCCGCGCTGCTGCATTTCCAGCAGTACGTTATCGCCCCAGCGGATCGATCCGTCCGTGAGTTCCTTGCTTTCGAACGTAAGTTTCGCGCCGTAGGATTCGAACAAACTGGCCCACTCGCGCACGATTTGGGCATGTTGTTCGAATTTCGCTTCGTCTTCATCGTCCCCCCAACCTTCGAGATGGATCATGAGGCCAAGATAGAGCACGCGTTGATTATCTGCCGCAGACGGCAAACTGCAATCCGCCGGGCAGTTGTCGATGGTCTCCGGTCCATCGCAGACCCCGTCGCCGCACCTTTTATCGGGTGTGGGGGGACGCGATCCGGTCTGTGCAATCGTGGCCGGGCTGGCTTGACAAGCAGTCATGACCAACGCAAGGATGACGAAGCAAGGCAAAGTGATTCGCTGCATGAGGCTCTCCTGGATGCCGAAGGTACCTTCAGGCGAGTATTATATAGAAATCGAGGCATCTCGCTTTTCATGATCGCGTGCTGTGGAAATAACAATTGAACCCCTCATCGTTTTCTTGTATGCTGTAGGCGGAATTTGGCAGCACATCGCTTGGCCCAGGGAAAACGGCAGGCTAAGGCGCAGCGGGGAGCCCGATATCGACACGATGAGAAACCCGACTTCGCAGGAGAACCGGGTTTCTTTCTGTATGCTGCCAAATCGCCCGGCGATATTAGAAGACGGATCCTGCACATCGCTGAGCACGAGATCGAACAGAGAGCGAGAATTTTGATCTGGCGGGGTGATCGAATGGCTGAAGCCGACAGCAACCTGTTGATCGTGAGTGATACGCATTTGAGCGAGGGCTTCAGGCCTGAAACCGGAAAATGGTCGCCGAATGAGGATTTCCTGGCCGATAAAGCCTTCGCCGACTTCCTGCGGTTTCACGAAACCCACCGCCGAAACGGGCTTCCCTGGAAGCTGATCATCGCCGGGGACGGTTTTGAATTCCTGCAAATTCTCTCATTACCGGCAGCCGATCCGCATGCGTTACAGCGCAAGGTCACCCACTACATTCAGGATGAAAATGCCAGCCCATTACGCCATCACGTCGCACTGCCCGAGATGAGAAGGCGGCAAGCGCTTACGCGCCTGGATGAGTCCGTAGAAGTGATGCAGGAGCGATTCGGCGAAACGCACAGGGTGCTGATTGAACAAGCGCAACGACTGAAAGGTTGGGGAGAAAATATCAATCCTGAACGCCTCTGGGATTTGGAGCATTTGACAAACGAAATCTGCATCCTGGCCTGCCGGAAGGAACCATACTTGTCGAAAAGCGAACGCAACTACGGATTGGGCACCACGGAGCCGGAAGCCGTATGGAAATTGGATCGCATCGCCGAGGGCCATCCGATTTTCTTCAGTGCTCTCGCCTGGTTTCTCGATCGGGGGAATTCACTCGTGATCATGAAGGGCAACCATGATGTCGAGCTGTTCTGGCCCGGAGTGCAGGAACGAATTCGTGAGCTGATCCTCGATGCCGCGGCAGATTTGCGCCTCTCCGATCCTCGCTGGTCGACGGAACCGATCAGCCTTGTTCAGAATTTACCCCAATTGGCTGAGTGGGTGCATAACGACTGCACCTTCGCGCCCTGGATTTACTTCAAGCCCGGTGTAGCTTACATCGAACACGGCAATCAGTATGAGTTGGCTGATTTCTTCGAAAATTTTCTCTATCCCGTGCTGCAATTCGATCCTCGACGCCTTCGTCTTCCGCCCGGCGCTTTCTTCGTGCGTTATTTCTTCAACAAAGTCGAAGAGACGTTCCCCTTTGCAGACAATTTGAGACCCATCACGCGTGTCATCACCTGGACTTTCAAAAACCGATTAAGGGACATGATACGGTTGTTTACAAAACACGGGCCAGGTTTGTGGAAGTTCGTCAAAGTGCTCGTCTCGCGCAGCTTCAAGGATTATTTCCGCGATCGACGAAGATCCAGGCTCCGTTATCGCAAGGTGCACAGCGGGGATGAACTGCGCGCCGCCGAAAAATGGCAATCGACAGCGGATAACTATCACATTTACACCCTCGCCAATCTGGCTCGAGGAAACCTCAGCCTCGAACACCTGGAACGGATTGAAGACGAAGCTTTTGTGAAACGGGTCACCCCCCTGCGGAAAATCTTTCGCTTTATGGTTGTCGTAGTGCCGCCGCTGCTGATCATTTTGTTCCTTTTGCTTGTCTTTGTAGGGCCGTTCGTCTGGCAGTTCCTCGTGTCCGCATCTTTCGATATGCTTCTCGACAGTTATCTCAATCATGCGGTCATTTTGGGAATACTGGGCTTCTTGCTCAAATCGATCCTCGTGCCGCTTATCTTTTCAAAGGATGAGGGAGTCGGAGCGTATGACTATATGTTTGCGGCATCGAAAAAAGTCTGGAAGATTCTATCGGATCCCATGGACGCCGGATCCGCGCCGGTTGTCAAATATCTCGTCTTCGGACACACGCACGACCCAGACTGCCGCAAAGTGTCCCGGGATCCTTCTTCCCCCTGGTACATCAACACGGGTTCATGGCTACAGCGGGTGGACGAGATCGACAGGTGGGATCAACTTCAACGGGATTATACCTACCTCATGATCGTGGTCGGTGAAGAGACGACTACCCCTGGACTGTACCGTTGGAATCCGGCTTCCGCACAACCGGAACGTCTCCGCCTCAGGACCTCGGAACAAAAGCAGAGCGGCGGTCAAAAGATGAAAGGTGACAGCGCATAACACCGATTGAAGGGTGTTATGCGCTGCGGATGACGGCGCTCGGATCTCGTTAACGGCTCAAATCCAGATTCGGACTTGAAGTGCGCTGTGACTACGCGCTTTCGGCTGCGATCAAGTTGCGATAAGCCAAAGTCCAAGAACCGGTGACAAAAGTGCGTACGATGCCGTTGGCGACCAACAAGACCGGCAGGTAGAGCAGGATGCCGATGATGGTGTTGGTAAAGCTGGCGAGTTCGTGGCCGTTGACCAGGTTGATGATCAGGGGCAAGACCATCAGAGCGATGGGGATCATCAAAATCAATCCGGCAATGAATCCACCGACGCCCAGGACCAGGCCTACCAGGATGATCTCCCCGGGATTCGTGCGCGCGACTTCCCAGGATCGTTTGAAAGAGCTCATGATGTCGAGTTCTTCAACGATCACCGCGACCTGCGTCAGCATGGTGTAAATCGAGAGCAGGATCATCAAAGGAATCAACAAGCATACGAGCGGGAGCAGGCAGAGCAATCCGATGCCCAAAGTCAGGACGGAGAACAAGGTTCCACCAATGATCCCTGCGATCACGATCACCAGAATCCCTAATCCAATGATGAGTTGGATTGCCATCAGCTTCCAGAAATGACGGATTCCCTGGCGGAAGGATCTGGCCAACGTGGGGGCTTCGCCCATATCGGCCATCTGAAAGCCGGAGATCAAACCGCCGTTGCCGATCGCCGAGAGCGCCCAGAAAATGATCGCCAGCAGGATTATCACGCAGGTGGCGACGACGGCGATGGTGATCCAGGTTTCCTCCGGAACACTCTGTATCCAGTTTTCGATTCGGGGGAAGTCACCCTCGTTGAAGCGGTACTCCATTCTGGGGCCCGCGTTTCCCGACCCCTGACCGCTGCTTCCGGAACAGTTCGCCAGGATACCCAGTACCCAGAGCCCTTTATTCTTCCAGGTAACTTCCCATGCGCGTTTGAAAATGTTTGCGATATCCATATGTTTTCCTTTCATGAACGTCGTTCGTGTATAGGATGATGCTACAGTAGAAAGTGCGGTTTCTTTCCTTTTTGGTCCCTCATTAACCTGACAATAATCCTACGCAGCGGTTCGTTCGTAGATTTATAGGACGATCTTGATTTTTTAGAATCTACTGCTGTTCGACGATGTCGCGCGAATTTTCAACTCTGGCATTGATGCGAGTGCATTGCTTTATAATAAACGGAAGCAAGAAGACGTATGCAGAATGGATAACATCTTTCACGCACATTCAGGTTTGGGGGTGTCTTACCTCTCCCTTTTCTTGATCTGAGAAGCAGTATGGTGAGATACGAAAACGAGCATATTGGTTTTAGGAATCATATTTCGTGTCTGGCAATGGGCTTGATTTACTGCCGGTACATACATTGTAAAGCGTAAAGCGCGGACGTGCGATATCGTGCGTTCATCGAGGAGGCAGACGATGCCCGATGGATCGGGAACGCAAACTGGTGCCTGGGCGGCCAGAGAGCTGCAGGCCTGGCGCGAGCGTACGCTGCGCAAGATTCTGATCGCCATACTGGTTGCGGGTGTCATCCCCATCACACTCACGTTGTATAGAGCTTACCAAGTCCCCCATCACCGTTCCGCCGCTGCGAGCGCTGTATTGGCATATCTCCTGGTGATCCTCCTGCTCGTGTTGAAGCGGCTTCCGCACAGCGTCAGGGGTTGGGGGATGTTGTTGGGCGGATATGTGCTTGCCGCGGAAACACTGGTCGCAGGCGGAATGATCGGCAACGGACGTTTGGTGCTGGTCGCTATTCCAGTGGCGGCGATCGTGTTGATCGATGTGCGTTCGGGCGTCGTGGCTGCCGGACTTAGCTGGCTCCTGTACATCGGCTACACCATCGGTGCATCTCAGGATGCCTTCGCGCAGTGGATGGTCAATCCCAATCCTGCACTGTCCCCTTTCACCTGGGTTTTTGAAATCATCGCTTTTACGGCGATGTTGACCGTATTTACGCTTCACGTTGCGTTGATCGTTCAAGTACAGGGCAGACTGCTCCTGCGCGTGGAGCGTGCAGCGGTGGCGCTGGATGCGGCCCGGGCGCGTGTTTCTACGGCGCGCGAACAGGAGCGTCGAACCGTCGCCGGGCATCTGCACGATGGCCCCGTTCAGGATTTGATCGCCTTGAGTTACCAGCTCAGCGATTATCGAGATCGATCGCAAGACAAGCTCCTGAGGAATGCACTGGAGCAGACGGTGCGGGAGGTCCATCGGATCATGCGAACCGTACGTGATGCCTGCAGCAGGTTGCGCTCCGGTGGATTGGATGCAATGGGGTTGGAAGCTTCGATGGCGGAACACGCCACGCGGTTGATGGAGAAGAAAGACTTAACGGTAAACCTCGATGTACCCGAAAACCGTACTCTGGCGGACGACTCCGTCGCTACGGCGCTGTTGTCGACGTATAAAGAGGCCGTGAACAATGCGGCAAAACACTCCGGTACCCGCGAAGTGTGGGTGAGACTTCGCCTGGACGAAGACCAATATGAACTGGAAGTGCGGGATGAGGGGCAGGGTTTTACCGTGCCGAAACACCTCGACGCGATGGAACTGGAGGGGCATTACGGTCTGGTGATGATGAAAGAACGCCTGGAGAAAGCGGGAGGTCACCTGGAGGTGCATTCGGAATCAGGACGCGGGACGACGGTCCGCGCCTGGGGGCGTTATGAAGGAATCTCATCCGCGACCGATGGAATTCCCAACGAAATTGAACTCGATGCGTGACTGCAATCAAACGACGTCGAGCGGCGAGGTGCATGAATGAACATTCGTGTCGTGTTGGCAGACGATCATCCGGCGATCCGCGCCGGCATTCGGGCCAGGCTGGATCAAGCGGACGATATCGAGGTTGTCGGTGAAGCCGGTGACGGCCTCGAGGCATTGAAGATGATCGACGAGCTGCGGCCTGACGTTGTGCTGCTCGACTGCCGGCTGCCAGAAATGCCAGGATGGCAGGTGGCAACAGAGGTCCGCAAGAAGAACATCCCGACAAACGTCGTCGCGCTGAGCGCGTTCAAAGAAGATCAGGAAATTTTCAGCATGCTCCAGGCCGGTGCAAAAGGTTATATCTTGAAAGAAGAAGCCCTGGATACCGTGGAGCGTGCGGTACGGCAGGTAGTGCAGGGCGACGAGTGGTACAGCATGCAGGTCGTGCGTAAAGTGGCTGCCTGGGCGCGCGGCGAAAGGGAAAGGCCGGTTCTGGCGGATTTGACGCCGCGCGAGATCGAGGTGCTCGGATTGCTCGGAAGGGGGTTGGATAACGGTGAAATCGCTGCCGAATTGTGCGTCAGCGTGCAGACGATCAAGAACTACGTGCACTGCATCTACAGCAAGCTGGGGGTCAACAACCGCGTAGCGGCGGCAAAGATCGCCGTCCAGTTGGGGTTGGATCAGGAAGTCCAGGAATAAAAGTACCGTCGTACTGGGTGAAATCCCTACGCGTGTACCTACAGACCGTTCCATCTTTGATCTACCATCCTATTTGAATTTCCCAGCGCGGCATGGATTTGAACTCGCCGGAACGTTATCGATCAACGCTCCTTGGGCGGAAATTACACGAACTCCATTGACGGCGAATGCGCGTGCCGCTTCCGGGATGAAATGGGGAGGAGCAATGAGTGCCGAAGCCATCAAGCCGTCGAACGAAAAACGTGTAGAGAACGCTGCATCAAGTGATTCGGACCTTACGCATGCCGAGGTGCAGCGTGACAACACCAAACGAGGTATCGGCGGTTGCCTTCTATACCCGCTTATGCTGCTCATCGTACAGCCGATTCTATTTCTGAGTATGTTGAACTCAGTCTCGACGACGTCATATCCGTCGAAGCGCGAAGTGATCTGGCCGTACATGATTTACGATCTTTTACTGCTCGCTGCGGTAATCGTTCTCCTGGTTCTCTTTGTAAAGAAGTCGGATATCTTGCCGGCGATGTTCGTTCTGTTCTTGATTATCTTTTCGATTTTGTCGACTCTGTCGGCAAACCTTTTCTGGCGATTTCCGGAAGCGAGAGTGGCCGGGCGAGGAGATCCAATGCTCAGCCAGATGGTAATGCTTTTCCAGACTCTGCTCCTCGTGCCGTATTTCGTGCTCGATGATCGCGTCCGCAACACGTTCGTGACAGATCTTGCAGCAGATTCCACACTGGGAATCATTACCAGGCCTCTTCTTCCCGTGGCCTCAGGTCTCTATGGTTGGCTGGCGGGCCTTGGGAAAAAAGTTTACGTGTTCGCCATCGTTTTTGTGATTGCAGTTTTTATGTTTGGTTATGCTGTGGATTCGATCGTGCTGCACGGCTTTATTGAGTAAATACGAATATGCGTCCACTGGGGCGAAAGATTCTACAGGTGGGAATCGATGTCGCCGTTTCGCGGTGGAGCAAATGGCTGAAAGAGTCAATATCAACGTGTTATCAGGCGTTCGAACCGGCGAGGTGACGACGATAGCGGTCATGCAAGGGTGGTGCGGACCAAAGAATGGAATGCGGCACAGGAAGTGATGAAAATCCGCATATTGCTGGTCGACGATCATGCAGGAGTGCGTCAGGGAATCCGCAAGGCGCTGGACAGTGCGCCTCGGCTGCAGGTGATCGCGGAGGCGGCGACCGGCGCGGAAGCGCTGCGGTTGGTCGAACGAATGAATCCTGATGTGATCTTGCTGGATTGCAAACTGCCGGACATCTCGGGCCCTGAGGTGGCGCGAAGAATCCGAGATCGCGGGCTGTCGACGAGGGTCTTGGCGATGAGCGCATTCCAGGATGAGGAATACGTCTGGGGCATGTTGCGCGCTGGCGCGAAAGGATACCTGCTGAAAGAGGAAGCCCTGGAGGAGGTCGTTGCTGCCGTTCAGTCCGTTGCAAGCGGCGAGGCGTGGTACAGCCGGGGCGTGATGGATAAGGTAATTGGTTATAGCAAGAACAACGGATTATCGGACAATTCTCTCGAATGAGTGATCTGGAATCGTATGAGTGCAGATGAGAGTTCACGAGGGCAAGGCACTTCATGAATCAACCGGGAGTCTGAGTACATGAAAGACACATTTGTATTGAGTGGACTTTGTATCTTTATCAGTCTATTGATGCTATCGCCGTTGCTCGTAATTGGTTTCCTTCTATTGCGTAAAAAGGGATTGATCAATGTCAAATTCCCCCGGGGCGGTAACCTGAAACGCTTGTTCCTGATTTTAGGGATGATCGTCCTCGGCATAGGCGTCTTCGCAGTAGTCGCCGAACACCTCCAGGACGCAAGTACCTTTCGCAAAGGTCTTCAGGCTTGTCAGAGCGGAAATTTCCTGACCGCAGTGGATGACTACGATGGCATTATCTATTCTTCAAGATTTACAGACATCGGTAACTTCGTCAATAAAGCCATGGAAGAGAAGGTTTCGTGTTTTGAACAGATGGCTGCTTCGAGTAAACAGGACGGGGACTTAGGTATGGCTCTCGTCGCATACCTTGGGTTGATTGGAACCAGCGATGACGAAGCCATTATCGAATCCTCCGGTTCAGAAATCGAAACGATCTTGATTGAAAATGATCCCGCCGACCTTGCGAATCTGGAATTGTGTGACTCGATCGAGCTTCTTTCCGAAGGCCAATGGGTTCCTCAACCGGCCACCCGGCTTCCTCCAGTCTACCTGGCTTGTGGGCAGGTCTATCTGCAAGAAGGCGAGGATTACCAATCGGCGATCGAAACGTATCAATTCGTAATGGATCGATACCCGTATTCAGAAGAAGCATCATTGGCCGCGGACGAGCTTGAGTCGACGATCTACGCGTCCAGCCTGGACACCGGCGAATATGGGAAGTCTCTCATTCGAGAATCATGGGAAGCGGTGTGCAATGGTAAGCCTGCGATTTCGCCCGCTGTAGGCCTGTCAGATCGCGAGTTCGGCAAGCTTTGGTTTGGAGGATCTGAATTCGAGTTGCCATCTGATATGCAGGCAGCAAGTCCCGGTGAGTTTCAGTATGCGATTTGTGTCGAGCGGGGAGTTGAGATCATCGAAACGTGCATTTACGCCGGTGGAACGTCCGTATCCAGAGGGCGGCACTGGCTCAAGGTCAGCATTCGGGATGTTCTCACCGCTGAAATCGTCAAAACGAGGACTTTCTCCGGATCAGATCCTCGAGGATGCCCGCAGTCGATTTCACAGGGCTACAATCTCAACGGAAGCCGGCCGTCAGACTCATTGGCCTTTGACTGGGTGATGGAGAATCTAAGGGGGATCGTTCGATGAGAATTTCTACTCGAACGTATAAGTTTTTCATCGCCACAAGTATGACTTTCTGTATTTTTATTATGACTGCTTGTGAGAATTCCGGATCGGGCGGGCCAATCGTGGCCAGCTCAAGCACACCGGAAGATGAAATATCACGACCAACAGCATGGGTCGTCGACTCCAGCGAAAGCGAAGGCCCCGAATCCTTGATTCTGCACGGCGATCCATTGATGATCTTCCCATCCGAAGTCTTGCAAATGACGGATCTCAAGGAATTGGATCTGGAAGGTAACGATCTGATCGAAATTCCTTCTGCTATCGGTCGATTGGAAAAACTGGAAAAATTAGTCCTGTCCTATAACCTTTTTGGTGAACTGCCGCCTGATATCGGACAGTTGAAGAATTTAAAAACATTGGTCCTATCCAACACCCCTTTTCTTTCGAAATTGCCGCCCGAGATCGGGTTGCTTGAAAGCCTTGAAGAATTGAATCTGGAAGAATCGGCGCTGCGGGAACTGCCGCCGGAAATCGGGCAATTGCGAAATTTGCGCATCCTGAATCTGCGTGATTGCCAACTGAGGGCGCTGCCGCCGGAAATCGGTCAGCTCGAAAACCTGGAAACACTCATTATAAGTGAAAATCTATTTTCGAAATTTCCCATCGAAGTCACACAACTTAACAGACTACGTGAACTGGATCTGGCGAGCAATCAGATAACTGATATGCCCCCTGAAATTGCCGGGCTCGAAAGCCTGGAAATCCTCCTTGCGGACAACAACTCGCTTCAAGAAGTGCCGGCAGAAATCGGCTCATTGTTGAATCTGAAAGTGCTGGATCTGACCGCGATCGATGCGCGAACCGTGCCACCGGAGATCGGCCAACTGACTCAACTGCGCTCGATGACGATAGCCTGGAGCATGCTTTCGGAGCTTCCGCCGGAGATCGGCCAGCTCACTAACCTGGAGCAGTTGAATCTCAGCGGTGATTTGCTGACCACATTGCCGGCCGAGATCGGCGAATTGACTCGGCTGAAGTCCCTGGACGTGTCCAGCAACATGATCGAGGTCTTGCCGCCCGAACTGGGGCGGCTTCAAGCGCTCGAATCGTTGATTCTGTACGGCAACTTCGTCAACGCCGTGCCGCCGGAGATTTGCCAGATTCCGGGATTGCTGATCGATCCGGCGTCGTTGTGCGAAAGTTGAGTTCGCTTTAACCGGATTTCATTCGTTGCATGAACGTGCAGGTAGATGACTAACCACAAAACCGAACACTAAGGAGGGAAATCGATGCGTTGCCGAAAATGTGGAAGGATGTTTGAAGAATCGATCATGATCGGTGGAGGCGCAGTCCAAGTCGCAATCTGTGGCGTCTGTCCAGCGAACAACGTGTACACCATTTGCAGCAACTGTGCCGATCTGGAACAGGTCAAGCGATCCGCGTGTCCGCAGTGCGGGGCTAAAAATATGTGGCAAATCCGCAGTGTAGATCCACGCTGAAGGCATTGAAATCGTCCAGGATCTCACACAACCGTTCGCTAATTTCCATTCAGAAAAACGTACGAGAGTGAAAAGGAGAGCCGAAATGTCAGAGACATCACCAAAAGTAGAAGCCTTGCGCAATAAAATCCAACAATACTTGAGTCAGAAGAATTTGAGTTACGAAGTCAAACCGAGTGGGGAGTTGTGGGTTCGCGAAGGTTCTACCGTCGTGGCGATCGTTGCATATGATTGGAATGAGCAGACGCTGGTGAGCGTCATGGCACCTGTTGCCCTGGACGTGAAGAAAGTTACGGCTGAACTCACACGTTTTCTGGCTGAGAAAAACCACGAACTGTTGTTCGGCAAGTTTTCTCTCAATCCTGAGAACAACAGCGTCTGGTACACACATGTGCTTCTCGGCGATTATCTGGATGAAGCGGAATTGTTCGTCGCCGTTTCCCAGGTTGCTATCGTTGCCGACGACTACGACGAACAAATCGTGAAGATGACGCGTGGAAGACGCTGGATCGATTAGTCGAGTCAAAAGCGATCTTCAGAGGAGGTTGGTAACATGAAGTACATGCAGGTTTCCGGAAACGAGATGGGCAGCGCGCTTTGTTCTGACGACGCCTGTCCATGCGGCTATCCGGGCGCCACGCTTCAGCGCGGCGAAGGATACATTTATATCTCTCCGGAAGTCGTGGAATTCCGGCGGGATTGTCTGACGGAAGCAGAAGCGCAATTGAAGATCCAGCGCTTGTCGAGTCAGATGGGCACGTACCTCGTCGCCGGCGCCGGCGTCTTTGCCCCCATCTTGATGTGCGAACAAGGAGCGAGAAAACGAGGCCTCGACATGAAGGTCGCTGCTGCAGACGCAAAGCACTGGTGGGATACCGGCAAAGTGCCGCTACGAGCGACACCGAAAGCATGAAACAGGAGGGCGTGTGCCATGGCGTACGAAGCAGAAGGCAGAAAAATCGCAGCCGATGTTGCCAATCAATTCGGCCGTCTGCTGGCTGTGAGGTTGGAATCGAAGAGTCCTTCTCGAATCGTTCTCGAATGTGAGCGTCAGGAAGTGACCCTGCCCAATGAATTCATCTTCAAGTTCGGGTACTCGGGTTCGGGTCCGGACTGCTTTCATGCATTTCTTCAAGCATCGGGATTTAACGTCACGAAGGAGCAAATTGCACAGGCCAGGGAGGGAGATGTTTTACGTCCCTGATACCTATGCGTGAACTCGGTGGTCGATCGTCGACCGGAGGCGCGAGATGATGCCCAACATGCCCACACTGGGGATACGTTTCGAGATCGATAAAATCGAATCTGCGGATTACGGAACTGCTAGTTGGAAGATATTCTGGAAGGCGGTGGACGTCAGCAAGCTTGGTGGATGCGTTCTCTTCGAGGGCGATACGCGCGCAAGCCTGAATGGCACGGAAAATGTGTATTGTCTTGCAATTCAATCCCGGGATGAAAAGATCCTCGATGAAATTCGCAGCGTCCTGGGAGAGAGCGTCGATTATCGGGCTTTGGCGGCTTCACCGAACTTCATCGAGGGAAACACCGTGATCAGCGAGCCGTTGCCCGAGGCCGGCAGAGTCGACTTGGCAGGAAATCTGACCGGCGGCTACAACGCTCGTTCCGCGTTGGACGCAGTTCGGCGCGACCAGAGTCGCGGGTAGATCGATTATGAGCCCAAAAGGCGTTTCGGGTTTCGCGGCAAGCGCCGAGAAAGTGCGAACCGGATGGAGACAATGCAGCACATACAAACCCCGTCGGCGATAGAGGCGACGAGGGCGCTGTTCGAACGGGCGCTGCCTTCTATTCCCGTCTGGGATCGACAGCGTATCGAACGAGAGTTTGAAGGATTCAAGCAGGCATGGGGCTCGAGAAGCTTGATTCAAGGTACGGAAGAGTCTCTGCATCAACTCGTTGAAAGAAATCTCGAAAAATCGACGCGAGAATATGGATTTCATTTCTTTACCATCGACGTCATGCCTCAGTTGGGATGCGGCCAGGTGATGGCCTGGTCCGATGGAAACGCCGCTTCGGTCTGTCTCTGGCGTTCGGCTGAGGGGCTACATCTCTGTGGAAATTATTTCTTCACGGAAACGTGACTGCAAACGGCAGCCAGGGAGGAAAATCATCATGGCAAAAATTGAATACAAAATCACGTACATGTATTGTCCCAAGTGTAAAGCTAAATTTGGAAACCGGCGTATTGGACCGGCGCAGATTAAATGCGGATCCTGTGGCGCGGTGTTGGACACAGGTCTGCCGACCTGGGATCAACTCTCGACATCCGAAAAGCTGCGTCTATACCTGTCTGAGATCATCCTGCCATCGTGGCTGGGGGTCAAAGGCTGCAACGGGATATTTGTCGGCTGCCTTACGCAAGTGTTCTTGTGGGGGATGGTGTCGATGCCTTTTATGGCGATCTTGGGTTCCCTGATGGACTCGCCGGATGACATGTCCCCGTTGGCGATGGCCCTGGTGATCGTGATGATGTTTGCCATCCCATTTGCTTATCCGGCGATCCTCGCCCTGCGCGTGCGCCGCATGGCTCGCGAATCCCAGAAATTTGCAGAAACCGGACAACCACCGGTTTGGGGTAAGAAAGAGCGCGTCGAGGAGGAAGAGATCGTCAGTACGGCGCGTTACACAAATGGTGGATACGAATTGCTTTTACGGCTTGGGGCGTTGGCGATATTTCCGATGTTCATCCTCGCGGTGCAGAAAACGATGTACACATTTTTATACGCTGAAGCGCAGCTTGGTGATTTTGTCGTGATCGCCGCTCTTTGGCTGCTCACCTACGTGGCAGGCACGTTCATCCGCCGGGAATTGTCTCTTTGCCTGGGCCGATCGGGGAAGATCGGGGTGATCAGCATACTCTTCACACCCTTCATACTGGCCGTACTCGCTCTCGGCCGACACCGGATCGATGCGGCGATCGGAGAGATAAAGCAGATGGACCGAGACGTGCGTTCATCCCGGTCGAAGTACATCGATCCGATCGATCATTCCAAGCGATACCGCAAATTGTTGGATTATCTTGAAGAAACGCGGGATCCACGCGCCGTTAAGCCGCTCATGCGCGCCCTGCACGATCGGGAAGCCCGCTTCCGCATCATTGCCGCGAAGACGCTCGGCGAAATTGGTGATGCGCGGGCACTTGAAGCTTTAATGGGGACTCTCAAAGACAAAGATCCACAGGTGCGAGCTGCTGCGGCTGCGGCGTTGGGGAAAATCAAAGATGGAAGGGCGAAAGCCGGACTCGAGGCGCTGCTCGAGGACGAAGAACAGGAAGTACATATCGCGGCAAAGAAAGCGCTCGATACGTTGGCTTGATCCCCGGGAGTATCATTTTCTCACGGCGCTGAGCACCATCGAGAATCAGAGTCATGAGAAATGGAGAACCTTCGATGAAAGAATCAGGAATGATCGACGGATGCGCTTATCGACGAGCGTGCACAGCATGCGGTTCGATTCGGACCACGTTGACGGCGCTGCTGATCATGATTCTTACGGCGTGCAGTACAAAAGGGGTTGAAACGAAGAGCATGAGTCTCGAAGAAGAAAAGACTCCGCTGCCTTCGACGACGGCCACCGCGACGCAGCAACCCTCACCGACCTCCACTCCAGCACCGATTCCGATAACGATCGAGAATGCATCCTCGATGACTCGGGTTTCAAAGTTAATAACCGGGAATCGAGACATCATACCCATTATTAGCCTTGCCCTATCGAAGGATGGCGAAACGGTGGCAGGAGAGGACATTATTGGCAGTATATATTTGTGGAATTGGCGGAGTGGGGATTTAGAAATCGTCCTCGAAGGAAGTGAATCCCACGACCTCAGCCAGTACGTCGTTGCTGTCTCCCCGGGCATTGCCTTCTCCCCGGATGGATCACAGATCGTGTCGGGTTCTTATGAAAGTGGGGTCGTTCAACTCTGGGATCGATCGACGGGGAAAGTGTTCGGCACGTTCATCGGCAACGGTGATTACCTTTGGAGTGTGGATTATTCACCTGTAGGTGAGATCGTTGCCTCCAGCAGCCTGGATAGCACGGTAAAAATCTGGAATGTGGCAACCAGACGGCTGGAAACAACACTTAATGGATTGTCCGGGGGATTAAGAGTTGTTTTTTCTCCGGATGGTCGCATATTGGCGGCGGGAGATTACCGCGGCAACATATGTTTGTGGGATCTAGATGAAGGCAGGAAGCTCGACGATCTCATGGGGCATAGAGATATGATCTCGGACCTGGCATTCTCTATCGACGGTAAACTGCTTGCTTCCTCCAGTTTCGATAAGCATGCCCGACTATGGGACATTGAAGCAGGTATAAGCCTGGCGACATTTGACAATGAAGACGCCTATGCAACTGCCGTTGCGCTTTCCCCCAACGGTGAGCTTCTCGCTGTAGTGGGAGGGGATGGTCTCATTCGAGTCTGGGATGCAACATCCGGAAAACTGCTGACGGTGCTTGATGATCATTGTTATGGCGATCTACTCTTTTCCCTCGATGGAACGACCTTGATTTCCAGCAGCGACGACGGAAGCATTCGATTGTGGGGAATCGATCAAACTGACAACTAGCGCAGGCAGCAAAACCGTTAAAATAGGGCGTTGGTTTAGACTCTGCGTGGAAGGAAATCACATCTATGTCCAAAACGGAACTTATCGCACTGCCAATACTCGTTTGCCTCTTCATGCTCGTGGGATGCAGCAACGAGGATAGACTCAGTGAGAACGACATTCCGGACATTTCTGATTTGACCGGCGAAGTGGATTCCCCACCCGTGGATTTCGGCGGGGAATCGGGTGGATTCCAATTCGGCAGCAGCGCGCAATGGCCAGATTATATTCCTGCGGATATCCCCGAACTTAAGGGGCAGATTTCCACGGTGATGGCAGCGCCCGAATCTCACATTCGTATCTTTTACGAAAATATCACCGAAGGACAGATCGAGGATTACCTGGCAGAGCTCCAGGCTGCGGGATTTCAGTTGGAGTACATCGTATACACACGCGAAGGTTTCCCCGACAACTCGGCCGAGAAAATCGAAAAAGGCGAGTACGACGCCGTCGATATCACCAAGGGTGAATACCACATGCGGCTCGAGTTTGGCGGCAGCGAGGCAACGTACGATATTTACACCACCGGATTCGAAGCCGAGGTCATCGCCGCAACCACGCCGCAGTGGCCGGTTGCGTTAATCGATATCGCCCCACCACCCGAGCGCTGTAAGCTGACGAGTGTTAACCAAACGAGCCGTGATGGATTGGGGTACACGATTATGTGTGAACCTGCGGACGACGGAGTCTTCGAGGATTACGCCGATGCGTTGTACGCGATAGGATTTCACAAGGACGCAAACATCGTCTCTGTGAACGAAAGTGAAAACCTGTGGTTGACGGATGGCGAGACGTCGATACGAATCATGTATTCGCTCACATCCGAGTTGATGTTGACGATTGAAAAGGAAGAGGGGAATGCCTCGCCGGCGTTGACCTGGCCGCAGGAACTCGAAGGCTTGATTCCACCGCCCGAACGCTGTGAAATCGCCAACGTTTTCCCCAGCCAGGATGTGCTTCTGGAATGCACGCCGGCGGATGCGGAAGTCCTGCAGGATTATCTAGACGTACTGGTAGGGCTGGGATTTGTTCAAAGCCACGCGCTCGAAGGTGTAAACGGCGAGATCATCACGGTTACACTAACTGACGACGGCGTCTCGATCGAGCTGATGGCCGGTTCGGCCGACAGTATAATGATTCGCATCGTGCAGGACAATCCATAGTCTACCGGCGTATGCTTCTCGTCTGTCATACCCTGTGATCCAGGGCCGGGTTAAAGCTGTGTCTTATCGATTCGTCGAGTTGCCTCGAGTGTATTAAGCGCGAATTCGTTATGCTTCGCAGACACCTGATGAAGATGATGAAACACGCGGCGTGTGGTTACATCCCGCTTCTCATTTCCGTGTCGACGTAAAAAATTACTTTTCGTTGTGCGAAACCATTGATTTGAAGGATCTCTGCTGGCCTCCGTGTATTCGTTTCCTCATTGTCGATTGACGCTGAATCACAGTCCACACTTGGAATTCACTTCCTCCTCCTTCATCTACGACTGATATTTCAGAAGAGACTTTCAATCTAACTGTCCCATGTTCCACTATCCGGGTTGTGACAGAGAGATTCCCGTTTGCAACCCTGGAGACGATCCTGCGTAAAGGGAAGAGAATTGCTTGGGTGTGAATCGGCCTGAACCTTCGACAACACCCCGGCAGTCCACAAAGGAGGAGACATGAACACAAGTACTACCCTGACAAGCGAAAACGGCATGCGCATCGATCTGCGCGAGGTGGTGAAGACTTACGAGTCGGGCGCTGGTGACGTGACGGTCTTGACCGACGTGTCGCTCAAGGTAAAAGAGGGTGAACTCGTCGGAGTCGTCGGCCCCTCGGGGTCGGGCAAGTCCACCCTGCTCAACATGATCACCGGCATCGACCGGCCCACGGCGGGCGAGGTGTTCGTTGGCGGGCAGGCCGTGCACGGGCTCAGCGAGAACCAGCTCGCCCGCTGGCGCGGAAGAAACGTCGGCGTCATTTTTCAATTCTTTCAACTGCTGCCGACGCTGACGATCGCTGAAAATGTGATGCTGCCCATGGATTTCTGCAGCATGTATTCCCGCCGCGAGCGCAAGCAGCGCGCGCTGGAACTGCTCGACCAGGTCAACATCGCCGATCAGGCGGACAAGCTGCCCAGTACGTTGAGTGGTGGGCAGCAGCAGCGTGCCGCCATCGCGCGCGCGCTGGCCAACGATCCTCCGGTCGTCGTGGCAGACGAACCGACGGGGAACCTGGATCGTGCGACGGCCAATGAAGTGTTTGGTTTGTTCCAGCAACTCGTCGAAAAAGGTAAAACGCTCATGATCGTGACGCACGACCGCAGCCTTGCAGATCAAATGGATCGAGTGCTGCATCTGCTCGACGGACGGATCGACCGCGACCGGGCCAACGGCAACGGGAGCGGTGGGCGATGAGTGTAACCTGGAAAAAGGTGTGGCGCGACCTGACGCGCAATAAAGCCCGCACCGTTCTGGCTGTACTTGCCACGGCAGTGGGCGTCTTCGCACTCGGATTGACCTTCGGCCTTTCCGGCGTGATGCGCGAGTCCATGACCGAAGCGCACAAAGCCGTTTTACCGGACCAGATCACGTTCTACGGCGGTCCCTTCGACCAGGATGCCGCGAACCTGTTGTTGGATGAGCCGGACGTCGTGGCGGTGGAAGGCGAACGTAACGCAATGATCCGTTGGAAACTCGAGGGGGAGCAGGATTGGCGCAACGGCTTACTTTACACGCGCCACGACTATGAGAATCAAACCACATACTTCGTCCAACGTGTCGATGGCCAGTGGCCTGCGGGCGAGACTCTTGACGTGGAGCGGTTGGCGTCGGATTACTTCGATATCCCTACGGGTTCCAGCGTTCTCATCGAAACCGCCGGGGGTGAAGCGGAACTGCCCGTGGCGGGCGTGGTGCGCGAGCACATGGTCTTCCCTCCGCTTTGGGGAGGCAATGCGGTCTTCTTCTCTACATCCGAGACGGCGAATTGGGTCACGGGTGTGAATATCGAATACACCAAACTGCGCGTGCGTATCGATGATTACGACGAAGAAACCGTACACGCCACTGCGCAGCGCATGCAAGACAAACTGGAGTTGCAGGGCTATCGCGTCGAGTTGTACGACATAACCGATCCGGAAGTGCATTGGAACCAGGACTTGATTGACTCCTCGTTCCTGATCTGGGCGGTTTTGGGCGTGATGTCCCTGGGGCTCAGCGGCTTCCTGATTGTCAATACCATGACTGCGCTCATCACACAACAGGTGTGGCAGATCGGCGTGATGAAATCGGTGGGCGCCACGGCCAATCAGCTCGTGCGCACCTACTTGATGACGGCCTTGATCTACGGTCTCTTGGCCGTGCTGATCGCCGTGCCGCTGGGCGCCGTAGGGGCGAACTGGCTGGCAGTCTTCATGTTGAATCTGCTCAACATCGAACATGCCACATTCCATCTCGATCCAGGGACCGTTACACTGCAGATCCTGATCGGTTTGAGCGTACCGATCCTGGCAGCCTTGATCCCCATCATCAACGGCGTACGCATCACGGCACACAAGGCCATGAGCCGGCACGGTATCGGCAACGGCTTCGGCGACTGCAGATTCGATCGATTCATCGCTCGTGTCCGGCGGGTACCGCGCCCGATGGCGTTGAGCCTGCGGAATACGTTCCGCCGGAAAGCGCGCGTCGCGTTGACCCTGGTAACACTCGTGTTGAGCGGTGTGATGTTCACCATGATCCTCACCATGGACAAATCCTTCGCCGCCACGATCGATGCGATTTTCGACCTGTTTGGCGACGATGTCATGGTCTACATGGATCAGGCCTACGATCCTGCAGATCTCACGGCCATCGCCGAGAGCCTGCCGGGAGTTGTGGCAGCCGAAGTGTCCAGTCATCGCGTGGCGTCCACAGAATTGGAAAGTGGACAGAGCATCCAGGTTTCCCTGCGCGGAGTTCCAATGGATTCGAAGATGTTCAACCCGCGCATTGTCAGCGGGAGCGGCCTGCCTTTCGGCGATGAGCGTGCCGTGCTGATCAACAGCGTGTTCGCTGAGGAAAATGGCGTCGAAGTCGGCGACGAGGTTGCCTTCACGATCCTAGGTTCGGAGTCAACCTGGAGAGTGGCGGGAGTCACGCTCGACGTGGACAGCTCGCAATTCGAATTCTTTGTTCCCTTCGACGTGTTGGCGAACGAAATCTCTGCGGAACACCTGGTTCACTTCGTACAACTCAAAATCGAGCAGCCGGGCATCGAGTCCGAAAAGCGAATAGCAGAGACGCTGAGCGACCGCTATGAGGAACATGGCTACGGAACGACGGGCTACTGGAGTCTCAGCGAGGGCCGCAAACAGAATGTGGATATGTTTGGCACGCTGACCTATACCCTGATGTCGATGGCAATTCTGGCGGCCGTCGTGGGAAGCATCGGTTTGATGAGCACCATGTCGATCAACGTCGTCGAGCGCTTGCGCGAGATTGGCGTGATGCGGTCGGTGGGCGCCTCATCTCCATCCATCGTGGCCATCTTCGTGACGGAGGGAGTACTTCTGGGCCTGATCTCCTGGCTGCTGGCTGTGCCGTTGAGCGTCCCTTGTGCCAAGCTGTTCACCGATGTGATCGGCCAGACCGTCGTGGGCTTTGGGTTGGATTTCGAATATGCAGTGGACGGCGTGATCATCTGGCTCTCGATCGTGCTCGTGCTGTCGGCCCTGGCCAGCTTGTGGCCGGCGCTGAAAGCCACACGCGTCAGCGTGCGCGAGACTTTGGCCTATGAGTAGTCAAGTGTGTCGGCAATGAAAATGACGAAGCGGCTTGATTCAGGCCGCTTCGTCGATTCTCCACTTTGGCAGCATGATCACAACTATTGGATCTGGTTCCTCAACGCTTCATGGATGATCTCCACGTACGCCGCCGCACCGGTGTAGCTGGGATGTACTGAATCTTCGCAGAACCAACCTGCTTGATCTTCGGACAGTGCGTGCCAATCGATGAGTTCCGCCTGCGGCCAGCGATTCACGCCTTTAAGAATCTGGTTGTTGACGATCGCTTCCCACGCCGCGGGCCTTCTCACGTTGATGAACAAAACACGCACAACGTCTTGTTCCAATAAACTGCGCATCACGTCATCGAAAACTTCGTCTTCGAAGGGTACGTTGGTTCCCAGATGGATGGCGACCGTGCTTGCCAGACAGTCGCCCTCAGCCAACTGCGGGATCAATTCCACGACGTCCTGCATGCGGCGGTTGCGCAGCGCATCCACACAATAGCTGCCAGGCGAGAATTCCTTTTCGAGCCAGGGTTCGACGCTTTCCATGATCGAGTCGCCGATGAAGGTGATCTGCAGCGTGTTCGTGGTTTCCGGCACATCTTCGAGCACGGCGATGGTATTCGAAATCATAAGGCTCTCGTTGGGCTTCGCTGCGGCCTGCGCGTGGGCGGACGAATAGGACGGGTATCCTTCCGTGGTGTCCGGATCCGCAGCAGCTTCGAGTGAGGGCGTTGGGACCGGAAACTTTGAGGCCGTGGCGTTGGCTTGAGACGGAGCAGCAGCGGTGGGCTGAACGACGATGTATCCTGCCACGACCAGCATGCCGGCGACGGCAGTGGCGTTGGCGCGCAGACCGCCCAGCAGCTTCGTGGAATCCGACCACCAGATCCGCATCCCGTACCGGCGGATGGGCTGCTCGATCCAGCGGTAGCTGAGTTCCGCCAGCAAGCCTGTCAGGATCAACTGCAGCGCAAGAGTGATTGCGTCGGGCTGCGCCGATCCGCCGCTCCAATTCCAGACGATCATCAGCGGCCAGTGCCAGAGGTAGATGCCGTAGCTGCGCGTGCCGAGCCAGCGAAGCGGCCGGCACCCCAACAGCCTGGAGAGGTGCGTCCGGGGATTTGAAACCGCCAGAATCACCAGACAGGTCAGCGAGGCGGCGAGCAGAAACCCACCGCGATAAAGAAAGGCTTCGTACTCGTGCAGTCTGCCGAAAACCCAGAATAATCCCAGCGCGCCCAGAAAGCTTGCAGTTTCAACCACCCAGCTTCTGCGAGCAATGCCATTCCCGGGCTTCCAGAGCATGGCCAACCCGGCTCCCAGAAGGAAACCGCTTGCCCTCGTATCCGTGCCGTAATACACCCGGGAGGGATCGGCCTGCGGGTCATACATGCTGATCGTGAGTGCAAACGTGATCCCGGCGAGTAAGAGAACAGGAAGTGCCAGCTTGAAAGTCTGGTTGGAGCTGCGAGGACGAAAGATTCGCAAGATTCCCCAGAGTACCAGCGGCCAGATGAGATAGAACTGCTCTTCGACGGCCAACGACCAGAGGTGTTGGAGAAGCGGGGGTCGGCCGAATTGCTCGAAATAGGGAATCTCGCGGGAGATGAAAACCCAATTGCTGATGTAAAGCAACGCTCCCGGAATATCCTCGCGCAGACGCGGGAGCGCGTCTGGCGCCAGCCACCCGGCCAGCGGAACGACGGCGGCCAAGAGCAGGCAGAGTGCCGGCAGCAAGCGCCGCGCCCTGCGCAGCCAGAATTGACTCAACGCATCGCGTTGACTGGCCAGATACACTCGCAGCAGCAGTGAGCTGATCAGATATCCCGAGATGACGAAGAAAACCTCCACTCCCAGGTATCCGCCAACGGCCCAGGACACGTTGGCGTGATAGAAAATGACGGCAAGAACCGCTATCGCCCGAAGCCCATCGAGCCCCGGCAGATATAAAATTCGTTGATTTGAAGAATTCGAAATGATATTCCGCATCATTTCATCCATCCTTGGCGTCCGGTGGGAGCTGGCTTCTATCTTTTCGCCCTCACATCGAACGAGTTTTTCATAATCCCAGTGTAAGGGTGGATGTTTACGAGATATTAACGCGAAGGTTACTGGAAAGTTACCGTTGTTGGGGTTCGAACTGTGATCCGGATCATACTCTGAAATCACCCCTAAGTATGATTACGCACTCCCTTTCGGTCGCTATAGTAATTGACGATCCGGTCCCGGTCGTTGCACCGGATTGGGATACGACACATTGGTGCATCCAATGGTGTCGTTGATGAAATGAATTCGAAAGAAGGAGACATCATGAATAAACGTCACATCGGAGTCCTCATGACTGTTCTGGTCCCATTGTTGTTGCTGACGGGTTGTGCAGATCCAACTGCCCAGGCGACAATGGTGCCGGAGGTCGATACGGAGCAATCCGGCGAAGCGCCGGCTGCGGAAGCCCCAGAAGAGGCGGTCCCGCAAGATGCTTGGCAGATGATCATCGAAAGCGAGGTCCCTCAGCCCGTTCGCATGGCCGGATTCATGAATGAAAGCTTTGGTATTACCGGCGGTGCCACCGGAGCAGGAAAAACTCACTACTCAAACGATGGTGGAGAGACATGGACGATGTCAGAGGGGAGTGGAGGTTGCATCTACGGCATCGAGATCATCGACGAGGGTACCGTGTGGGTCTGCGGCCGCAATACAGGAGCATCGTTTTCCACGCCGGGCGGAGTGCGTCTGAGTTTGGATGGCGGCCAAACCTGGGAGGAGCCGGCGGATTACCGCATCACCCCCGAATATTGCCCATTGAGTTTCCTCGACGCACAGACCGGCTGGTTTGTTTCCGGAAACCAACTCAATGCGACCTTCGATGGTGGGGCTACGATACAGGCGATCGTGCTGCCTGAAGAGGGTATGCACATCGCGGCGATTTCCCTGCTCTCCGAGGCCGAAGGTTACGTGCTGGGATACGACGGCGTCATCTACGTCACGCAAGACGGAGGCGCGACCTGGGAGCCTATGAAAATCGACCTGCAGCGCTTCGAAGGGATGAAGATGTATGAAGCCGGCGACGTCGGTTCATCCGCGATGCGATTTATCGATCGGGAGACGGGTGTGATCGTCATGAGCTTGCTGGGGGAGAATAAAGAAAGCGCATTGGTAGCGTTGCGCACAACGGACGGTGGGCAAACCTGGACCGATGAAAGGCTCCTGGAAAAACTGGGCACGCCTTTCATCTCGCACGACGGCTTGTACGTCACCGTCAGCGACCTTTTTTCCAGTCTGCTGCGTGTATTCCGCTACACAGGCAGTTGATGTATATCCCTGGCCGGCTGTGTGTGTACGCTATTCGCGGCTAAAGTCGGCCAGGGTATTCTTATGTTGGCCTGGTTACTTGAACCCGGTGTGAACATTAATCGCCTCGTTCGTAGACTGCTGGGTACGGCTAGCAAGCCGACATTCGCTGACTTCGCTAGACCTGGTTAGCTGCTGTAAATCGAGATCAGATCGTTGATCAACGCCAACCCGGTTTCCACTCGTCCTGCGCCGGGGCCGATGAGCGTCACTTCACCGAGTAAATCCGTGGTGTAATGAATGGCGTTGGTCGCGCCGTTGACTGCGGCAAACGGATGGCTCCGGGGCAGGCACATCGGTTTCACGCACGCCACGACCTCGCCGTTCTTTTTTTCCACACTGCCGATCAACTTCCAGCACTGTCCGTTTTCCTGCGCTTCCCCTATCTTTTCCTGCGTCAGGCCGGTAATGCCCGTACGCTCTACTTGATCGGGTCTTATCGCCGATCCCATGAGCACGGTGCTGAGAATCGCCACTTTCGCCGCGGCGTCGTGGCCTTCCACGTCGCCCCGCGGATCGGCTTCCGCATAGCCGAGGCGCTGTGCGTCCTTCAGAGCACTTTGATACGAAAGACCTTTGGTCATTTCACTCAGGATGTAGTTGGTCGTCCCGTTGAGGATGCCTTCGATTTTTCGAACGCCAGCGCTGCGCAGCATCTGCATGCCGAGGCGCAACGCAGGTGTTCCACTCATCACCGTGCCCTCAAAACCAATTCGCACCCCGTTTTCCTGTGCCAGCTCGTCGAGTTCGCTGAAGTGCAAGGCGATGGGTCCCTTGTTCGTCGTGATCACGTGTTTGCCATTTTTTAGCGCCTGGCGGACGTAACTCGTGGCCGGTTCGCCGGAATCGAGATCCGTGAAGCTGATCTCTGCAATGACGTCGGCGTTGCACTTCACGATCGTTGTTTGCGTATCCCATTCGGACTCTTCGGCATCAAGGCCGGTAAAGGATCCGCTATTCTGAATCGCGGATAACAGCGCGGCCGGATCCAGCCCGTCCGGGTCGTAGACCGAGCCGAATTGCAGATCGCTGACCGCCACGATGCGGATGTCCAGGCCGAAAATTTCTTGATACTCCTTTGCACGATCGCGGAGAATTTCCGCAAAACCCTGTCCCACGTTTCCAAATCCAATGAGCGCTACACGAACGATTTTCATGCCAACTTTCTCCATAGCTATGCCGGTGCAATTAACTCGAGAGGCGTATTCACATTGGAATCGTCAGGCGCTGCGGCGATCACCCGCTCTCGGAACTGCGCGGCAGAATGTCCGCCCATTCCATGCCGAAACGATCCAGCACCTCGCGAATTTCCTCGCCAGTGGGCATATTGTAACCGGTGCCCAATTTCTGCACCTTGGCGGCGCCGGTGGCGTTCGCCAGGCGGCCCGTCTGTTCGAGGTCCAATTCCCGCAAGAAGGCGTACATCACTGCTGCGTTCAAGCTGTCTCCTGCTCCGGTGGCGTCCTGGGCCTGTACGGGGAATCCGGGCGCGATGTGTTCCTTCCCGTCGGTGAGCAGGAAACAACCTGCCGCACCGCGTTTGATGACCACGCTTCGAGGCCCTCGCTTGAGCAGCTCGCGGGCGGACACCAGCGGATCATCCAGTCCGGTCAGGTTCCTCGCTTCGGTTTCTGTCGCCAGGAACACGGTCGTGAGGCCAATTGCGTTTTGCCACCAGGACGAATCGACCGCCGGGTTGCCGGGTCCGGGGTCGAAGAAAACGGGCACGTTCGATTTATGCGCTGTCCGCATGGCGTCCAGGATGAGTTTCGGGGTCCACTCGTATTCCGCCCAGCCGCCTGCGAACAACGCCTCGGCTTCTCGTATCGAACGCTTCCATTCTTCGGGGAACGATTTCAAGCGGAGGCTTCCGCCATAACCGAGGTAAGCGGGTTCGCCCTGGCCATCGACGACGACTCCGGCCACGGGAGTCTCCGCTTCGGGGGTGATGCGCACGTTCGATACGTCGATCTCCTCGCGCTGCAATCCGGCGAGCACGGCTCGACCGAAACGGTCGCTGCCGATCTCCCCCATACAACCGACGTCCATCCCCAGGCGCGCTGCGGTGATGGCGACGTTGGTCGCGCCGCCCGGACCAATCTCCAGATACGTGGCCCGTTGGATGTCTCCCGCCTGGACCGGAAAATGGGGAATGTGCAGACTCAGATCGACGATCAAGTCACCGAACACCAGTATCATGGCTGCTTGCCCTCCCTGGCTGCGATCCACGCTTCTACGAAGGCTTCGACGGTGCGCGGAGCGGCGGGTAGCCCGATCGCCTCGGCCAGGCGGATCATCTGCGGTGGTTCCAATCCTGCTGCGTGCAAGATATCTTCCTGCGCCAGTGATATTTGCGCACGGTCGTCTATCAATATCCTACCCTGGGACATCACAACGACGCGGTCGAAATGTTCGGCGCAGAAATCCAAATCGTGCGTGATGGCGATCACCGTGTGGTTTTCCGACTTCAAGCGTTCGATCATCTCGCCCATCATCGCCACACCGTTCGAATCCTGCCCGGTCGTGGGTTCGTCGAAAATGATGATCGGTGTTTCCATTGCCAGGGTGGCGGCGATTGCAACCAGGTTGCGTTTCGACGCATGCAGGTCGTATGGATGCCGGTCGCCGAGGGATTGAAGCGCGGTCAATTGAAGCGCTCGTTCCACGCGCGCATCAACCTCCGCAGGGTTCAAATTCAAATTCTTCGGCCCGAAAGTCACCTCTGCGCGCACCGTGCGGGCGAAGAGTTGATCGTCGGGATTCTGGAACACATATCCGACCCTGCGGGATAGCTGCGCCACCGTGTGCTCCTGTGTGTTCCATTCGCCGATGAGAACGTTCCCCGACGTGGGCAGGAGCAGACCGTTGAGATGTTTGACGAGCGTCGTCTTTCCGGCGCCGTTCTCCCCGATGATCGCCACGGCTTCGTCGTCTTTGATTCGCAAGTCGATATCGCGCAGCGCTTCGACGCCGGAAGGGTATTGATAGGAAAGGTTTTCGATGACGACGTTCATCGAAAGATCTCCGTCGCCTGCTCGAGGGTAATCGGCAGGTCGCCGTCCGTTTTACCTGCTCCGCGCGCTCTGGCCGATTGCGCGGCACGCGTGAAACGTGTGGGTTGAAGCCCGATCTCGTCCAATTTGGAGGAGGTAAGCACGCTTCGAGGTGCGCCGTCCGCGATGACGCGGCCTTCCGACAGGAGCAATACTCGGTCCGAAAATCGAGCCAGCCACTCCAGCTTGTGCTCGACGAGCACCACGGTCATCTCTCGCTCCTGAACCATGCGCTGCAGCGCGAGAAAAAGGTCCCGCGTCCCGGACGGGTCCAACTGACTCGTCGGTTCGTCCAGCACGAGCACCCGCGGCCGCATGGCGATCATCGACGCCAGCGCCAGACGCTGCTGCTGTCCACCCGAAAGGTCAAATGGAGAGCGATCTGATATTTCCTGCAGCCCCATCATGCTCAGCGCCCAGCCCACGCGATCTTCGATTTCACTGCGCGGCAGGCCCAGGTTTTCGAGCCCGAATGCCACTTCTTCGCTTACCGAGAACTCCGACCCCGTGATCTGGTTGAAGGGATTTTGAAACACGAGACCGATGTCTCCGGCGATCTCGCCCAGCGGTGTTTCGCTGATGTTTTTCGTCCCCACCGTGACCTGCCCTGTCAGCCGGCCATGATAGAAATGGGGGATGAAGCCGGTGAGGGCGTAGCACAGCGTCGACTTCCCTGCTTCGTTCGGTCCCACGACGCCGCAGAACTGCCCGGTGGGGATCGTCAGTTCGATTTCCTGCAGCACCTCTTCCTCGCTGCCGGGATAACGGTAGGATAGTTTCTCGACCCGAATCATGGGGTCAGCCCCACGATCCTGGCCGCGATCAGCGCCAACATGACGAGGAGGAAACCCCAGCGCAGAACGGATTGACTTTTTGAATCCGCCAGTTCGGTGAGACTCGTCCTTGGTCCCTGGCGGCTGAAGGCGCGCGCCTCCAGCGCCATGGCGCGCTCGTCCAATTCCAGAACGCTGCCGAGGATCAACGGCGCCACGAGCGGAACCAGCATGCGCATGCGGTGAATCAAGGACCCTTCGGTTTCCAGCCCGCGGGAGCGCTGCGCATCGAGAATGCCCTGCGCCTTATCCTGGAAGCGAGGGATGATTTGCAGGGCGGCGAGGATGATGTAGGCGATCTGCCGCGGCATGCCGCGTTCGATCAGCGCCAGCATGAGTTTGTCCGGCCGGGTGACGATCATCATCAGCACGGCCGCGCCCAACCAGACCAACAAGCGTGCGGTGAAATGCGCCGCCAGCCACAAGCCTTCCTCCTTGAGGGAAAGCGGCCCGAGCTGGAGCAGCACGTGCGTACCGCGGGCGAAGAAACCCTGGATGAGGAAGAGCGACAGTGCGAAGGGCCAGATCAATAATGCGTTGCTCTTGATGAAGGGCCGGAAGACCTGTCCCCAAAAGGCCAGCGGCAGCAGTCCGACGGCGTAGAGCGCGAGCAGCCACCATACGTTGGACAGCGTGGCTGCGGCCACGAAAAAAACGCCCGTCATGGCGATTTTTGTCAGCGGATGAAGGGCGTGCAGCCCACTGGAGCGGGGAATGTAGAGCGTCGGTGTGCTCATCGATTAACCGCGTGCGCCTCCGACCCCTGTCTCGTGCAGCAGTAGGCTGCTTTTAGATCAACGGCTGTTTCCCCAGGGCTAGAAATAGAGAGTTACTCCTGGGAAAAGCGAGCTTTGAAATGCTCCGGCAGGGCTTGCAGGATGGCCCAGATGATGAAAAAGGTGACCGCCTTATCGATCGGATCGGAAACCGCACCTTGTGCCATGTTGGCGCCGAGCATGTCGAGTCCTGCACTACGGAAGGCAGCAACGAGCGCATCTGTGCCGGTACCCGTCACGCCGCCAAAAACGTAGGCTGCGATGGGCGCCGAAAGTACGGCAGCGATGATGCCCGTGATCAGGCCGGCGATGATGGATTTCCACCAGACCTTCATCCAGTCGCCCGTGCGGAAAGCGCCCGCCAATGCGCCGATGATCGCTGCCACCCCTGCCCAAGCGACGGCCTGGGGGAAAAGTCCGGTAATGGTCCACACGAAGTTGGCCAGAAATCCGGTCAGCGCGCCGGCCCAGGGTCCGACGAGCACGCCCACGAGCACCGTGCCAATCGAATCCAGGTAAAGCGGGATTTTTACGGATTGAACGAGCTGTCCTACGGCGACGTTGATGGCGATCGCCACCGGGATGAGGACGAGCGTCAATGTTGTAAACTCACGTCGAATTCGATCCATGACTGTTCCTCCCTCTCGAATGTGTCTGCCTAACGTGAACTATACGTCAGGCGCGCCCTTGAGTCCAGTATGATTTTGGAGATCCACGCGCGTTTGGATCATCGTTTTTACTGCACCACGCAAGCTGTGAGCGGGAGATGCGGAGAGATTTCCGCTTCTATGGTGCACGCGATCAACTCCCGCATGTTCTAAACGCACGCTCCGCGAGATGCATGGGACGAGATGCGGAAGTGATGATCTAAAGCGGATCATCACGACCGAAAGGCACCGTCCACAAATTTCTATACGGATTCGAGGATCTCTACAAGTCCACGGCCGCCGTTGACGCGAACCCGATCGCCCGTGTTCAAGCGCATCGTTGCATCACCGCAGCCGACGACGGCCGGGATTCCCAGTTCCCGAGCAACGATGGCGGCGTGACTGAGCGGTGCGCCCAGGTCGGTGACGATCGCCGCGGCGCGTGGGAAAAGCGTCGTCCAACCGATGTTGGTCAGGGTGGTAACCAGGATTTCCCCGGTTTGGAATTTGTCGCCATCTTCCAGGCGCTCCAACTTGCGTACGACCCCTTCGACCGTGCCGAGTGCCCCGGGGACGCCCGTGAGTGTACCAGCGGTGTCCTCGACGATTTCGTTGTCGGGGGCATTTGCGTTGTAAATGTCGCTGCGCCGATTCGCATCCGCCGCCCATTCGAAGGGGTCGAACCGCCCCACGAGGATCGTCGGGTACGGTGGAAGCACACGGTACCGTTCGTAGGTTTCTTTTCGCCCGGGGATGAACTTGCTTGCGGCATCGTCTCCCGCAAGCAACGCCAGGATTTCATCGATGGTCAGGATAAAAACGTCGTCGCCGATACCGACCAACTCGCCAGCGCGTAGTGCGAAGGCGCGAACCACCGTCGCGCAGCGAGTCGATTCAGAGCGCACCGCTTCCCGCTGATGTGCAGCGCGGGCGGCTTTTTCCAGACGCTTTTGCATCGCCTTTGCCTTGCGCGGGTAACGCTCGCGGAACCGCCCCCATGCAGCTTCGTATGCGTCTTTTTGTCTGGCCATTAGGGCTTCGATGTCGACGGGGTTTTTCTCAAACTCGTCGATCTGCCGGTCTAGCCAGGCGGGGTCCTCCAGGGGACGCGGCCAGGCATATTCGATTTCGTTCTCGCCTCGATGGCCGTAAGCCTCCATGTAGGACTGGCGACTCATCTCGCCACGGGCCACCTTGCTGAGTCCGATTATCGGTCCCAGGCTTGCCAGTGGTGAGGTCAGGCCGCTGAGATTGGACAGCAGTGCGTTGGCGTCCTCCGTTCCGACCAATTCGCCCAGTTCTTTTTCCAAACGATGCGGCAGGTCCGTCGCTGCGGCGTTGGCGATGAAGAAGGTATACAGCGAATAGGGTGTGATCTCGTCCCGCCACAGCGCGAGCAGGCCGGCGGGATCGGCTCGATCGATACGCCGCCGCATTTCAGCACACCATTCGGGGTTCTCTGCAATGAAGCCCGGCATCTTTTTCTGCATGCTTGCCACTTTAAGTCCTATCCGGGCGATGCTCGGAAGCACCTTGAGCCACCACGTCCGGCGCGATATCGGAACGAGGGGGATCTCCAAATCCTCCGGGACATCTCCCCAGAATGCCGTGACCTGCTCGAGTGCTCTACGGGAATCTCCGCCGAAAAAAGGACGAATGGCGGAAACCTGGACGCTCAAGTTCATATACCCGCGCCCGCCGATGATGCCGGCCAGTGGATACCCGTCCAGCCCCATCGACGAACCATCGCTCAAGTCCACGCCTTGATATGTAAGCCCCTTGCGCAAGGAGCAGGAGAAAGGGGTAAGCACGTGTGGCGCGTTTTCGACCAGGTTGGCGCCGGACCAGAGGAAATTGCCGCGCAGACTGTCGTTCCATTCTGCTGTATCTTTTTTATATGTGTTCAGAGTCGTTATGGGGCGCGATTGCAGGATAAATAGTTTTCCATGCGCAAATGCCCATTCGATGTCTTGCGGGTGTCCAAAATCTTTCTCCAGCTTGCAGGCGCTGCGGTAGAGCGAACGGGCACAGCGGTTGAGTTCCGCCGGTCCGCTGAAGGTTCCCTTGGGCCGCTCGAAGGTGAAGCTCTGTGCGTTGGCTTGCCCCGAGACCAGCTTCTCTCCCAACCCCTCGACGAAGTTGCCCGACATGTGCATCTGGTCACCCGTTAGAGGGTCGACCGTGAACAGCACGCCGGAGAACTCCGCGCGGATCAAGCGCTGAACGATGACGGCGATTTCGTGGTCCTGCTGTTCGGGTGTTTGCACTTGACTGTAAGCCTGCACTCTGGTGCTGTGCCGCGAACGTCGTACCTTGAGAATGGCGTCGCGTATCTGTGCATCCGTTTTTACGTCCAGGACCGTCTCGAATTCTCCGGCAAACGAAGCTTGCAGCGTATCTTCGCTCAGCGCAGAAGAGCGTACGGCAAAGGCCACCTCGTGGTCTTTGCGGCGCAGATGGTCGAGGCGTCTTTCGATCTGTCCCCACGCCTCGCCGACCAGTTTGTCACCGGAAAAGGCATCCGTAAGGATAATGAATCCATCAGGCACGCGGTAGCCGGCTCGATAGAGCCGGGCCAATGTGCCGGCCTTACCGCCGGCCAATGACTCCTGTGAATTACCCAATTGTTTAAAACTGCGAATCGTCATTAGAGAAATCCTTATAAAACGAGAGATGAGTTGTCGAAATTATTTGAAGTGTTACTGTGAATCTTCTACATCAACATCTTCTTCTGTAGGATGGAGCATGGATGACATTTCCTCCATATACTCCATAACCATCGATTGTTTGGCCATAGCGATGCCTCGATCCAGATCGCCAATGACGAGCAGCTTATCGCCAGCCTCGATTTTGAAATCGCGTCTGGCTTTTGCAGGGATGACAATCTGGCCGCGTTCGCTTACCGTGACCGAGCCGTAGAAGCGGCGCTTTTCTGATTTGGGCATATTCTCTCCAAGAAATACTAAGTAAATCATGTAAACAAAGCAAATCATACCCTGATTCTGTGTGTATTGTCAACCTTGTTGATATAAATAATCAAGCAGAGGACACAGACTGTAGAAGGTCGTTTATGATGTAATAGTGAAATAATTTAGTCCATCTCCCTGCTCCTCAATCGAATACCGCCGGGTGTAGATCGACGAGATAATCACCCCGTGGAACCGGGTATTTATCGGAGGGAAAATGGCGAACAATCAGAAATTCGAGCCGCTGTGCGATGATCGCGGTCCGTCGATTTCCAATGAAGGCAGCGATTCAGGGGCGCGTCAGCCAAAATTTTGGATTGGCAGAGCAGTACAATTCACCAGCGTTGTGGGGATCGTTCTGGGATTTTCGGGCATGCTGCTGGTGCCCGTCTTCGCTGTGCGTGTATCTTCCTGGGCGGACGAGCGCGCGCTATCGGTTACACAAGAAACGGCGCACCTTGCGGATGCCCTCCGGCAAGCCGGGAGTGTACTGGTTTCCGGTGTGTCCACACTTGAGTCCACAGAAGCGACCATTCAAAGCATCGAGACTTCCATAGAAGACACCGGATCTTTGATTGACTCGACCGCATCTCTGATCGGCGATCAAGCGCCGGAGGTCATCGATGAAACGCGCGTCGCTTTGCTCTCCGCGGAAGAAGGAGCTCGTGCCGTCGATCAAGTCCTGCGCGGGCTTGCGAAGCTGAATTTCTTAACGGGGATCACGTACGATCCTGCGCAGCCTCTCGATGCGGCGATCGCGGACGTGGCAGACAGCCTTGAGCCGCTGCCGGACGACTTGCGCCGAGTCGGCAATGGGCTAAGCCAGGCATATTCGAGCCTCGACGAGGTGAAGCTCTCGTTGTCGGATGCGGTTGATGGGCTGAACGAATTTTCCGAGGAACTGGCTGGCAAGAATGAACTCCTCGCCGACCTGGCAGCGGACCTGGAGACGCTTTCCGAAGATGTCGTTGATGCGCGAGGATCGATTGGATCTGTGATATGGCTCGGCGTCATCCTGTTCGAATTACTGCTGATCATGCACGTTGCCGGGCAATCGGCGATCCACTACGTGGGTGGCGAGATGGCGTCACATTCCCCTGAGTCGTGAGCGCAATCGACGAAATCATGTCTCCCGCACGTCGATAATTTCGTTCACCACCGGCTGCACCACCTGCACGAGCGGATCTTTATGCACGTCCTGGACTTTCAGCATGATCTCCCATTGATTCGGGCGTACGTCCTTGATCTCACTAACGCCCAGGCCGACGATGTTGCCGCCGATGTCGAAGATCGCGGTTGCGATCTTGGCGAGAGTCCCTTTCGTGCCGGTGGCCGACACGGTCAGGCGAAGCCCATTTCGCCGGCCGCCGAGCAGCTCGAGCAGGACTTTGAAGAGATCCGACTCGGTGATGATACCCACGAGAGCATCGCCGCGCATCACGGGTAAACCGCCGACCTCACTATCGACCATGATACGTGCTGCCTCCTCCAATAACGTGTCCTCCGGCACGGTGACGACATCACGGCTCATCACCGATTCAACCTTCAATTTCGCGTGCAGCTCTGTAATTTCCCACACCGCTAATGAGGTCGCCGGTGAAGGCGATGCGTGCAGCAGTGCCTTGTCGGAGACGATTCCGACGAGTTTTCCGTGCCGGTCGAGGATGGGCAGCCGCCGGACGTTATTTTCACGCATGATGTGCAGCGCCTCCGGAACGGAGGTGTCTGGGGTGATGGTAACGGGATTCTGAGTCATATGCTCTTTTACAAACATGATGATCTCCTGTTGGGGAAGGTTATTTACAGTATATTATAGAGCGCAACGATTGGAACAACGCCTGTGGAAGTTGGCTCACTCCCTCGGCTTACATTCATTGGGAATTTCCAGGAAATTGAAATACTGGCCTTGGGCGGAAAAGTAACTTCTGTCCGGCAGCAGACCCAAGTTGGTGTTGAAATAGGCATCGAACAAGATGCGGAACACGTTAACCGGGGTCATGGTTTCGTAGAATTGCGACCACGCCGCGGGAGCGTAGTACGCTGCGAGGATTCGAACGGAATTCTCCGTTCGGCCCTTCGGGGATCCGTGATCCGCTGAGACGACGATGATCGGAGGCGTTTCGGAGCCCTCGATGATTCGGGGCAGGATCTCGAACATCCTTTTATTTATGTATTCCACGGCGTAAGTATGACCGCGCTTGCCATCCTCTTCAGTGTAGATGTTGCCCGCATCAGCGTCGTACGGGATGTTGATGTATTCACCGTCGGGCCCGAAGACAAACGGAGAATGGGGAATCACCAAATGGGCGAACACAAACTTCGGCCCGGAGATTTCGGCCACATTTGGAAGCTGCTCGAGCGCGTAGCGCGTATCCTCATAGTTCTCGTAGTCGGAAAGCCTCTGGCTTTCCGCTTGTCTTAAATCCAGGTAGACCCTCGCCAGAGTCGTTCTCAAGAGCAGGAATTCGAACGGCGATAAAAGTGCAGCGTCGCTCGGTTTGTACACGATCGCCGCATCGTCCCAGACCAATCTTTCCCAGGGAGTCTCGAACACAATCGTCTGGTATCCCAACGCCTCCAGTTGCTGGCGGACCACACTGTATTTGTAGTACGGCAGCAGCCAGGCGGTTTTTTCTTCAGGGTCGAACTCTGATTTGAAGGAATCGATGTACTCCATGTTGAACGTCGATGAGAGTGAAAGGATCGTGCGTGTCTAGTTGCTCTGCGCGCATTCTGCGACGAAAAAGCCCATTTCCCGGAGCCCTCCGAGGAATGGGGAGATGTCGATGTCAAAAACATTTTCCTGGACATCCGCCCTTTGGTATCCATCCAGGACGATGTAGTAGATATCGGGCGGATTTTTGTTCTCCGTCCAGGCAATCATCGGTTCGACGGTATCGCCATCGAGTGTGCCGGGTGGGGAAAAGCTGCGGATGTAAAAAGCCCCAATTTGGAACAAGGGGAGGCAAAACAAGATGGCGGAGAAGAAATTCAAGGTCCTGGTCAATTCTGGATGGATGCGTTTTCGTTTCAAGAGCCATAGCGCTGATGCGACAACGAGGAACGACCAGGCGACAAGCAGATAGCGGTGGCGGCCGATCACAAATCCAAAAAGACTTATCCCCTTGATCAGCGCGTACAGGCGACCGTAGAAGAAGAACCAAACCATCATTAGGCTGGTCGACAGTCCTGCCAACTGACTGTCCTTGAGAAGCCGCCACAGTCCGACAAACGCCAGCGCCGTGATCGACAGGGAGATAATCAGCGGTACCGCCGCTTCGCGAGCGTAGACTTGCTCGATGTTAAATCCCGGGAGGCCAACGACGGGGTATACCGCAAGGAGAAAGGGATGAAGAGGAAAGCTGCGATAGATTTCCCGGAAATCGATTTGTTTTCTTCGGGTGAGCCGATGCATTACCTCACCTGCGGCTTTCATCTTGCAGTACGCGGCGTGCGTATAGGTTAAATTGGGAAGAGGCGGCCGCATGCGATGAAATTTACACGTCTCTCATTGTGTGACCCCTGCTGCAGTACCTGTCGACAGACCGTTCCGCTTTCGAATCATCGCGTTAATGTTGATACACGTCCATCAATGGGATTCCCCGATAGCTGATGCGCAAGGCGGGTTCGCGCGACTCGATCCAGGCCAGTAATGGACTTGATGCAGGATCTTCGCCGATGAACGTCTGCCGGTAGTGCAGTACGACGAAATCGGCTTGTGTGAAGGACTGCTCGCGCAAGCGAGCGTCTGGCGTTACGATACTCGTTGCATAAGGCGGAGTAGCGATCCAGACATCATCCCGTAAGAGGCCATGCACTTGATAGTAGACCATCACGTCCTGACTCCACGGGTCGGTCCACACACTGTCTCCGGCTTCTGCATTTTCGTTGATATACGCCAACGCGGAGGCGTAGGTTTCACACCAATACGTCGTTTCCAAACCCATGCGTCTGGCGCCGGGCAAGCCGCCGACGGATTCCGAATAGTACGAAAGCCAGTGTGGATAAAGTGGGGCCGCCAGCAGCAAGTGCGGGAGAAATACCAGCAGCACAAGGATCGCCATCGCCGGACGTACGATCGATTCGCGCCCCGATTTCTTCAGCCCGTTTCGGACACCTCTTAGCAGCCAATCCAAACCAATCCCGGCCAGAGCGGCCAGGAAGGGGAAAGTGGCCATGAAAAGGCGTTCGTTATCGTAGACCATGCTCTGCCCGATGGACAGGGCCAGCATGGGGACCAAGGCGTTGAGCAGCAGAAGGACTCCCATGGGTCGATGCGTTTTCTCTTTGACCGTTCTGACTGTACCGATCAACGTTGACAGGAATAACGTAAGCGGCACGACGGCAAAAAGCATCACGAACGGAAAATGCCAGGGTGGGGGCATGGTAAACTCGTGCAGATAAAACTGTCCGATTTCCCAGTGATCCACGGTGATGAATAGGATGTATTCCTCAAACCGCTCGGCCAGCGCGGGATAAAGCCAAGGCCAGGTCATTAAGAAGATGGAGAAAGCCATGACGCTTGCCAGCGCCAATTGAATGAACAGGCGGATTTCCCGCTGGAAAATCAACAGCCACAGAAACAAAACCGGCATCACGAAAATGGCATTAATTTTCGTTGCCACCGCCATCCCCCAGACCACACCCCAGATCAAGCCCATACCGAGCGTGCTCCACGCCCCGCTGCGGTCTTTGGTTTTCCAGAAGAGAAACACAACGGCGAAGATCGTCACTGCTGCAGGCATATCCAGGGCGGCAAGATGTGCGTGGAAAAAGAAACGCGGCAGGGTCAACAATGCGGCCACGGCGAGGAATCCCGCCGTGCGACCGTATTCCTTTGCGACCATCAAATACAGCATGGCCACCAATGCGGCCACAAGCAGCATGTTGCCCATGCGATGCGCAACCAGATCGTCGAAAGCCAACCGTGCGACATTCCATACGGCGCCGGACCAGATCTTATCTGCTGGTGGATGTTCGTGGTTGATCCCCCAATAGGCATCGATCGTCTCCTGATCGAGGGCTTGTTTGGGATTGGAGATCAACTGCCCGAACCAGGATACATAGGATTCGGATGCCGCGATGTAGGCCGGCTCGTCCCAGGTCAATCCGATTTGTGGTGCGGTCAAGACGAGCGCCACGATCGTCACCAGCGCCAGTATGGCGGCTATCCATTTATCATTCAATTGATTGGTACCTTTCGATGCCATCTTCAATTCCTCGTTTACGACGTTGTCTCAAGCCCGGATTTTACCAGTTCATATTTATCCCGGACGCATTCGTTATACTCTCGTCCGTGCCTATGCTATTAAAAAAATTTGCAATGTATAGATATACTTGCTAGTTTTCACCATTTCGCACGGTGGCCATCAAGACAAAGGTGCGTGGCCTCATAAATATTTTCGCAGACATCGGCGGATTACATGTTCGCCCCTAGCCTGGAAAAAGGCCCAGTGCGACGGCAATACTGATGAGCAGCAGGACGACGATGATTACGCCGATGATCGCGATTGCGAAAGGGACAAATCTTTCCCAAAAAGGCGGATAGTGCCGATTGGGAGTCTTTGAATTCTCGTCTTTCGGTTTGCGCATCGATTCCTCCGGCTGAAATTTACGAACCGGCTTATTTCGATCGACTACACATCATAACCCATTATCCACACGCGGTGAAATGGCTGTGCTTGAGCGTTTTGGTATAGAATGGGATGAGACGCCAGACCGTTTCATGTACGAAGGAGATCTTTCTGCTATGATCCATCCTGATGTTCTAGGTCTAATACTGGGCGGTGGACGCGGCACGCGCCTGTGGCCACTGACGAAATTGCGCGCTAAACCAGCCGTGCCGATCGGTGGAAAGTATCGTTTGGTGGACATTCCGCTCAGCAATTGTCTAAATTCAGGGATACAACGAATCGCTGTTCTGACGCAGTTCAATTCAGTATCTTTGCATCGGCACATCTCCCAAACCTACCATTTCGATTTTTTTCATTCCGGCTGGGTGCAGATCCTGGCGGCAGAGCAGACCGTCTCAAGTGAGGATTGGTATCAGGGAACGGCGGACGCCGTGCGTAAGCAGATGTTCGAGATCGAAGTCGCCGACCCTTGTGATGTGCTTATTCTTGCTGGAGATCATCTCTACCGCATGGATTTTTCCAACCTTATCGAGGCTCATCGCAGCCTGAAGGCAGACGTAACTGTTGTCGTCAAGCCGGTATCCAAAACAGATGCCTCGCGCTTTGGTATTCTGAAGATGGCAGGGGATCACAGCGTCACGGCCTTTACCGAGAAACCGAAAGACCCGGCTGTGATGAAAGAATTTGCCAGCCGAGATGATCCAGGCCTTCCTTTTTGGGGGTCGATGGGGATTTATCTGATTCAAACCCACGTACTGAGAGATCTGCTTGAATCCGATCTTGATGATTTTGGCGGCGATGTCATCCCGGCGGCGATTGACACACATCGCGTTTTCGGATTTCCATTCGATGATTATTGGGAAGATATTGGAACGATACGTTCTTTTTATCATGCCAACCTGGCACTGGCGCAGCCGAATCCGGCTTTCAATTTCCACGATCCGAATCATCCCATCTATACTCACCCTCGATTCTTGCCCGGCTCACGCATTTATGATGTTCGCCTCGATTGTGTGAAACTGGCGGATGGCTGTATTGTCGAGGGGGCGGAGATTCAAAATTCGGTTATTGGTATCCGCAGTGTGATTGGAGATGATGTGTTGATTCGAGATACGGTGATGATGGGGGCGGATTACTATGAAGAGGAATCGAAATATAAGGCGCTCGATGCTCCGCCATTGGGTATCGGGAAAGGCTCTCGCATTCATGGTGCGATCATCGACAAGAACGCCTGCGTGGGGGAGAATGTGGTGATTGAACCATTCCCGCCCGGAACCGAAATCGATGAAGGCGATTGGTTCGTGCGCGACGGCGTAGTTGTTATCCCCAAGCATGGGGTAATTCCGGATGGTACTCACATCGGCGCTTGAATTTGTGTTGGGAGCGTATTACCCAAATGGATAATAGACTTGGCGTCGATAAAAATGCTACAATCCCGCATATTAAGGTCACCGCCTTAAAAATCGAATACACGGAGATTTGCGTATGGGTCTCTACCGCAGGTAGAGACAACGAGGAGGAGGTTCCTCGCCGAAGGCGGGGCTAACCCCGGCTAACCGCCGGGGGAAAATCGAATAATCAGCGGATGCCTCCGGAGCCTGCCACAGGCTCCGTTCTCCTTTCAGAAAGCCTAGCCTCAAAACTCTCTGGTGACGGAGGGGCCAAGGGCGAAGCGGTGGTCAGACACACTGTGTGTGCCTGCATTCCTGAAAGGGTGAAAAGCACCATGTTTTTTATGGGCACGCCCGACGTGCCGTTTTTAATTTTCAGATATCAGCACAAAGCTCACGCAGCAGCCAGATCGGCAGATGCCGTCCGCGAGCGTTTCTCTACGCTTGATTATGCCAGCGTACCGTCAAACATTTTGAGTCACCTCGCGCGCTTTCTTTTCCCCATGATCCCGGAAAGGGCATGCCGATGCACTGTTATTCCCGTTATTCCACATCGATTGGCTGGAATTTCAGCTTCGGTAAACGAATACCTGCATCTGTAATTCAACCATATCAGCGATCCACGTTACGCATATTCTTAAGGAGGGCTCAAATGCAAATCGATACAGGAGACACAACATGGGTACTTGTCTCAACAGCGCTGGTGCTGGTGATGACACCCGCGCTCGCTTTTTTCTACGGCGGCATGGTGCGTAAGAAGAACATCCTCTCGACGTTGAACCTGAGTTTCATCATGATCTGCTTGATCAGTATACAGTGGGTGATCTACGGTTACTCGCTGGCTTTTGGCTCCGACGTCGGAGGTCTGGTGGGGGGTCTGGATTTTCTCGGCTTCAATGGTGTTGGGGTTGATCCGGCGGCGATCGCGCCGACCATCCCCCACATGCTTTTTGCCGCCTTTCAGATGATGTTTGCCATCATCACGCCGGCCTTGATCACCGGAGCGTTCGTAGAACGTGTACGTTTTAAGGCTTTCCTCGTGTTTAGCTTGCTATGGGCGACGCTGATTTACGATCCCGTAGCGCACTGGGTTTGGGGGCCGGGTGGCATCCTGGGCGCCGACGGATTGGGCGCGCTGGATTTCGCCGGCGGCACCGTCGTACATATCACGGCCGGTTTCTCGGCGCTCGCTTTCGCATTGGCGATCGGACCACGTAAGGGATTCGGGAACGTCTCGTTCGGCCCGAACAACATCCCCTTCTCGGTGCTTGGCGCCGGGCTGCTGTGGATGGGTTGGTTCGGTTTCAACGGCGGCAGTGCGCTGGCCGCTGACGGATTGGCCGTGAATGCGCTGGTCACCACCAACACCGCAGCCGCCGCGGCGGGTTTTGTGTGGATGCTGCTCAGTTGGATGGACAACAAACCCAGCGTGTTGGGAATCGTCACCGGCGCCGTTGTGGGTCTCGTCGCGGTGACGCCCGGTGCGGGTTTTGTGACCCCTCTGGGAGCGCTGGTCATCGGCGCAGTTGCGGCACCGATCAGTTACTATGCCATCAAATACATCAAGGGCCGTACGCTGGTCGACGAATCCCTGGATGTGTTCGCGTGCCACGGTCTGGGAGGTTTCTGGGGCGCTTTGGCCACCGGATTGTTCGCCACAACGGCTGTGAACGCCGGTGGTGCAAACGGTTTGTTCTACGGCAATCCGAGTCAATTCTTCAGGCAGCTTGGCGCTTCGCTTGTGGTGATCGTGTTCGCCTTCACGGTGACGTACGTAACCGCCAAGGTGCTGGACATCGTGATGGGCATTCGCGTCTCGAGAAACGCGGAGGAAGCCGGGCTCGATATCAGCGAGCACGCAGAGCGCGCATATAGCTAAGGAGAGGATACCCAATGACAAAGAAAATCGAAGCGATCATCCGTGAAGAAAAATTGGATGACGTCAAAGCTGCACTGCAATCGATCGGTATCGTCGGCATGAACGTACTCGAAATCCGCGGTCATGGTCGACAAGGCGGACTTTCGCTGGCCGGACGATCCGGTACCTATAAAGTCGACATGCTGCCGAAGATCCAATTGAACATCGTTCTGAGCGACCATAACCTGGAGAAGACCATCGAGGTCATCCGCGAATCCGCAGTCACGGGTGAACAGGGGGATGGTGTCATCTTCATTTATCCGGTGGATGAGGTAGTCCGTGTGCGGACCGGCGAGCGGGGCAAGGAAGCATTGATGTACGAGGGGGATATCGACACTCGCTAGTGCAAGCTCGCGATGCAGGTGTGCAAGCCCGGCCGGGTGTAAGGTCCCGGCCGGGCTTTTCCTTGCAGCTATCCTTTCGGCGTAATCGTAACGTAGGTTGGAAACGGCATCTCGATTTTTTCCTGCTCGAAAGCTCGTTGGATGGCCATAACCCCCTCGTTTTTCGCCTTCAAGACCCCTGCCTCACCGGTGTCGATCCAGTAATATGCGGTGAAATCGATGGTGAAATCCCCAAAATTGGAGAACACGATTTGCGGAGCCGGTTCCTGCAGGATCCCCGCGACGTTCTCCGTAAGTGTCTCGAGCGCGACGCGAGTGACCTTACTCAGATCGGAATCGGGCGCTACGCCAACAGTGAACTCGATTCGCCGGCGAGGCGCGGCGCTGAAATTGATGATCGGGTTGAGATAAACTTCCGCGTTGGGGATGATTACGTGTCGTCCGTCCCACGTACGCAGGGTGGTGGAGCGCAGCGATATTTCCAACACCGTACCCCCGTAGCTGACGACCTCGATGTTGTCCCCGATTTCGAAGGGTTGTTGGATGAGCAGCAGCAAACCGGCGATGAAATTCTTGGCTACGTCCTGTAACGCAAAGCCGATGGTAATGCCGGCGACTCCCAGCCCGGCGATCAGACTGCTGAAGCGTCCGGGAGCGATTTGCTCCACAGCCAGTACGATCCCGAGCGTGAGTGTGCCCCACTGCGTGAGCATTTCCAGGAGTACAATAAGCTCCTGGTCGAGCTTGCGGCGTTTCATGGCCCGGCGAACGTGTCTTTTCAGGACTCTGGCAATCCAGTAGGCAATAAGCAGGACGAGCAGGGACAAGCCTAGTCGTGGCAGGAAGTCCACGATCTTGTTGATCCATTCATCGAAGCTCAGATTGGACAGATTCATGCAAGACCTCCCCGAAGATCAAGTTCATTCTTCCGATGATAGCACACCTGCACCGATGGTGTCTGTGTTGATGCCCTGCTTCAACGTGGACGAAACGGTCGACGAAGCCATGGGGTCACTCGTCACCCAGACGCTTACAGACATCGAAATCGTGGCCGTGGACGATGGGTCCGGCGATGCGACCGCCGATAAGTTGGCAGATTGGCGCAGGCACGATGCGCGCATACGCGTTGTGACGATTGCGCATGCGGGGATCATCGACGCGCTGAACGAGGGTTTGCGATACTGCCGGGCAGCGTTGATCGCCCGCATGGACGCCGACGATCGATCCCATCCCGCGCGGCTGGAAAAGCAGGCGGCGTATCTGGATGCCCATGCGGATATCGCTGCGGTCGGCTGCCTGGTTGAACACTTCCCTGCCGAGGGGGTGCGTGAGGGGTTTAGAATTTACACAGACTGGCTCAACAGCCTGGTAAGCACGCAGGCGATCGCCAACGCAATTTATATCGAAAGTCCGCTCGCTCATCCGTCGGTCATGATGCGGCGCACCTGGGTCGATCGTGTGAGCGCGTATCAGGATCGCGGCTGGCCGGAAGATTACGACCTGTGGCTGCGTATGCATCTTGATGGTGCGAGGTTTGCCAAGGTGCCGGAACTGCTGCTTTTCTGGCGGGATCATGGTGCAAGACTGACGCGCACGGATTCTCGCTATTCGGTAGAAAATTTTCTACGCGCCAAAGCGCGCTACCTTTGTCAGGGTCCGTTGGCGGGGCGAGATGCGGTGATCGTCTGGGGCGCAGGACAGATGGGCCGGCGTTTGTCCAAGCATCTGCTCGCCGAAGGGGCGGCGCTGCAGGCATTCGTGGACATCGATCCGCGCAAAATTGGACGCAAACGACGGAATCGGCCGATCATTCCACCTGAGGAACTGCCGGCTTGCCTGGCGCGATACGAGAATCCCGTCGTCCTGGCAGCGGTAGGCTCACGCGGCGCACGCGCTTTGATTCGCGAGCGGTTGGTCCAGATGGGCCTGGAAGAAGGCGTGAGTTGGTGGGCCGTAGCCTGATCATCGTTGGATAACTTCGTTCTGGAAGTTGGGATAAACAAACCGCTTTTAGCTACCCGGGTCGGTGGACGTGTTTTCCGAAGTGTGTCGGGAAGTGTGGAAAGCTAGTTGCGCTTGGTTATCGCTTTGCGGATTCTGGCATACGCATGCGCTGCTGGTTTCGCGCTCATGACCAGGATCGCCGTCATCAGAACGGCGGAGGCCAAACACCAGGCGCACGAAGCGCCGATTACGAAGGGCTCCAGGAATGTAAGGTAGATGGAGAACAAGGTACCGAACATGGCCATGGTGAAGATGGCCATGAGCCCGTAATCGGATATGCGATCTGAGAAAATGCGCGTCATTGCCCACGCGATCAGGATGGCGATGTAACCAATGATGCCCATCATGCCGATGGGAATGATGCCGAGGAATACCGCATAGGAGCTGTTTTGTACGGTGTTGCAGTCTCCGACCGGCCCGCAGACGGCCTCCGTCCCGCTGCTTTCCACGTAGAACAGGTATCCGGCGACGGCGATTCCTGCGATCAACAGCGGAAGGATCGCCCAATGCAGGGGAACCGGGCTGCGTTGGATGTGCGGATTGCGCAGACTGGTGAAGACGAAGCCGAGGCTGACGAGCATGCCCAGCAGGACGACGACGGAAATGCTGTTGGCCAATGGATCTTGTTTGAATCGCTCGATTACGGAGCTTCCCGTTTCGATGTCGATCGCGGCGGCCTCTTCGGGGTTTTCTGCCCCCGCAGCGGCCGGTGTTGCTTCAGCCAAAACCGTCGTTTCGAATGCCAATCCGGAAAGAATCTGATCGATCCCCGGTAATGCAGGCCAATCGATTCCGCCATTTTCCAATCCGTTTGCGATCAATCCGGGGAGTTGAGCGGGAATGTCACCGCTGCCCACCAGGCGCAGATCGTCGATGAACATCGTCGGGACGTACCCCTCAGTTTCCGGGAGGTCGAACGCATCGAGGGCGGCGGTAAAGAATTCGCTGCCTTCCTGGGTTGCGACATCCACGTACAACACCGAAAGTTGTTCGCCCAGAAACGCAACAAACGGCGGTTCCGCTGCTTCCTCTTCCGTGGCCGCTGCAGATCGATAGATGTCGATCGAGCCCCCGTAGGTTTGCCACAGCGGAGGCAAAGTCTCCGAGATCACCAGATGACAGTGTGGACACGTGGGACTGTAAAACAGGACCGCCTTTACGTTGGCATCTTTTTGTGCGCTTGCCGTCATGGGCAGCAGTAGAGCAAACAGGACGCTGAGGAGAAGGTTCAGACTTACGATCGCGCGTTTCATGAAGGCTCCTGAACGAGAAAACATCCAAATGTTGGCGTGAAATGAGTCCCCAAATTATACCTCCTGGCGTTGTTGCCACAATGCCCAAAGATGGTCCAGGCTGTTTTTTAAGCGGCCAGCCAATGCATCATCACCTTGTGTTGTTACGTCGTCTTCGTCATCCATGATGGTATAGGGCACTTTGAAACGCCTGACCAGAAGGAAATCCGGATCGCTCGCACTGAACGAATGCCAATCGTCGTAGCGATAGAGTGCTTCCATTTTATCGTCCCCGAGGCTGTGTTCGAGGATGCTGTCCAATCGATCGACGTTCCCTCTGCGTTGGTTCTTCCTCTTCGACTCCTCGTACGAAACCTGGATGTACAAACACGCGGCTTGTTTCAGGACCTGGTCACTCAGGTGCTGGTATGCGGCTTGATAGCCGCCAATCGACGTTCCACGGGAAAACTCGATGATACAGGTGTGCGCCTCCTGCTCGTCTCGAATCCACTTCTGGTAGTCGAGATCAAGCCGGCGGATCAGCAGGTTCCACAAATCGTCGTGAATGAAATAGCCCTCGGGTGTCGTGTGCAGGCGCGGGCGGTGAAAAATGTGGGAGAGGAGGTCGTCTTCTTCGAACCAGGCCCACAACATGGGGAAATCGTCGAGTATGTGCATCGGTCCGACGTGAAAGCGGGCGATCCGGTCGTCGAGGGTTTGATGTTGGAGGTAGTTGATGATTTCGCTTTTCCCGGCCGCAGGCCGGGCGTTCAAGATCAAGATGGGGAAAAAGTCGGGCATCGATTTAGCCTTTTACGTTCAGAGGCTGCGATGTCAGCGTTATGACGACTCGTTCATGCGGTAATGTTCCTGCAAACTGCAAACGTTCAGCGACCGTGCTCGCAGGGCCTGGATGCCGTTGACCGCCGCCTGCGCCGCGCTGAGGGTGGTCGTGTTGGGAACGCCAAATCGAACGGCGGCCATGCGCAGCCTGGAACCGTCGCTGTAGGCTTCTGAACCCAGCGGGGTGTTGATGACCAGATCGATTTCGCCGCTGCTGATGAGATCCACAACGTGCGGGCTGCCTTCGCTGACCTTGTTGATCCTTTCGACTTCCAGGCCGGCGCGCGAACAAAACGCCGCCGTGCCTTGTGTGGCGACGAGCTTGAAGCCGAGTCGCGAGAGATCGCGGGCAAGCTTGAGCGCGTTGCTTTTATCGTAATCGTTAACACTGATGAACACGGTCCCCGACAGCGGCAGCGAATTGCCGGCGGCGAGCTGCGCTTTGGCGAATGCATGACCGAAGTCTTTGGCGTGGCCCATAACCTCTCCCGTGCTGCGCATCTCCGGTCCCAGGCGGCTGTCGACGCCGAAGAATTTCTTGAAGGGGAGCACGGCCTCTTTGACGAAGAAACCACCTACCTTGGGGTCACTGCCCAATCCAACCTGGGAAAGATCCGAACCCATGATGACCCTGGTGGCCAATTTGGCCAGGGGGAAACCCGTGGCTTTGCTCACGTAAGGAACGGTGCGGCTGGCGCGTGGATTTACCTCCAGGATGTAGACGATGTCGTCTTTGACGGCGAATTGGATGTTCATCAGCCCGCACACTTTGAGCACCTGGCCGATCTGTTCGGTGTACTCCCGGATGTGGGAGAGGTGATAGGCGGACACTTTATAGGGCGGCAGCACGCATGCCGAATCCCCACTGTGGATGCCGGCTTCTTCGATGTGCTGCATGATACCGCACACTGCCACCTGCTCGCCGTCGGCGATGGCGTCGAGGTCGATTTCGTAGGCGTCCTCGAGATAATGGTCGATCAAGATGGGCTGTCCCGGGGCCGCCTGGAAGGCGCTCTGGATGTATTGGCCCAGGCTTTCATCGTCGTAGACGATTGCCATAGCGCGCCCTCCCAGAACGTAGGAGGGACGCACGATCACCGGATACGTCACTTCCGCAGCGGCCTGGAGCGCTTCATCGAGTGACTGTGCCATGCTGTGTGCCGGCACGGGAATGCCCAACTCGTCCATCAATTGGCAGAAACGGCCGCGATCTTCCGCGATGTCGATCGAATCGAAAGAGGTGCCGAGGATGGTGATTCCGGCCTGCTCGAGGGCGGCCGCAAGTTTGAGCGGCGTCTGCCCACCAAACTGCACGACGACGCCCTTGATCGGCTGCTCGCGTTCGATGATGTTGAGTGTGTGCTCCAGCGTGAGCGGCTCGAAGTACAGCCGATCGGACGTGTCGTAATCTGTGCTGACTGTTTCCGGATTGCAGTTGATCATGATTGCTTCGTACCCCGCCTCGCGCAAGGCGAATGCGGCGTGGACGCAGCAGTAGTCGAACTCGATGCCCTGCCCGATGCGGTTGGGGCCGCTGCCCAGGATGATGACTTTCTCTCGATCGGTAGGTTCGGCCTCGCTCTCCGTCTCATAGGAACTGTAGAGGTAAGGCGTGTAGGATTCGAATTCGGCGGCGCAGGTATCGACGACGTGATAGGTTGGCAGAATCCCTGCGGCGATACGCCGGGTGCGCACGTCCATCGCGTCGATCTGCGGGGATTCGAGGCTGGGTTCTGGTTCGGACAGATCGGATTGCAGCAGCAGCCAGGCGATGTGTTCATCGCTGAAGCCGGTCTGCTTGGCTACCCGGAGCAGATCCTGCGGAAGCTCTTTCAACGATCGATACTTGGTGAGCGACTTTTCCAGGGCGGCGATCTCTGCGATCTGCGTGGTGAACCACAAGTCGAATTGGCTCGCCCCGGCGACTTCCTCCACCGTCTTGCCCTGGCGCAGCGCTTCCCACACGGCCCAGATACGTTTGTCGGTGGGATGTCCCAGGCTGTCCAATTCGCCGTCCCACATGCGGTATTCGGCGGTCGGGAAGGACGGCCTTGGCAGTTCGAGGGACTGCAATCCCTTCAGAAACGACTCGCGGAACGTGCGTCCGATGGCCATCACCTCGCCGACGGATTTCATCTGGCTTCCCAGGGTGGGATCTACACCCGGGAATTTTTCGAAGGCCCAGCGCGGCATCTTGGTCACCACGTAATCGATGCTGGGTTCGAAGGCTGCCACGGTTGTCTGGGTGATGTCGTTTTGAATTTCGTCCAGTGTGTAACCCACTGCCAGCAGCGCGGCGATTTTGGCGATGGGGAAGCCGGTCGCCTTGCTCGCCAACGCGGATGAACGGCTCACGCGAGGGTTCATCTCGATCACCAGCACGCGCCCGTCTCGCGGATTGACGGCGAACTGGATGTTCGAGCCGCCGGTTTCGATGCCGACGACGTCGATGATGATGCGGGATTGGTCGCGTAAAACCTGATATTCCCGGTCGGTGAGAGTTTGCGTGGGGGCGACGGTGATCGAATCGCCGGTGTGGATGCCCATCGGATCCAGGTTTTCGATCGGACAGACGACGACGAAGTTTCCTGCGTTGTCGCGCATGACCTCCAATTCGAATTCCTTCCATCCGATGAGGCTTTCCTCGATCAGAACGGTATCGACCGGGCTTTCCTGCAATCCGAATTCCACTTTGGCTGCGAACTCATCTTCGCCGTAGGCGATGCTTCCGCCGCTGCCGCCGAGGGTGAACGATGGGCGCAATAAAATCGGATAACGGCCGATTTCGCGGGCGATCGCTTGCGCTTCTTTCACCGACCTGGCCAGGCCGCCTGTGGGGCAGGACAACCCTGCCTTTTCCACGGCTTCTTTAAAAAGCAGCCGGTCTTCGGCGAGGCGGATCGTTTCGAGTTTGGCGCCGATCAATTCCACGTTGTAGCGGTCGAGGATCCCGCTCTCCGATAACGCAA